>NZ_JBXAHA010000014.1:107114-250459 GCF_058794615.1 Cupriavidus sp. GW823-FHT07A04 | reverse complement strand
CGATACTCAGACATGGGTCCCTCTTTTCCGCTCTTTTCGCCGAAGCCCGAGGCGCCCCATACGGCCTCTGAACACCTCCACGGCTCGCTTCGCATCGCCGTGGGTGTTTCCCGCCCCTTCGGGCGGGAAACACGGCTACCACAGTTGGTTGATCTTGCCGTCGGTTGGCTCCCCTCTCCCACTTGTGGGAGAGGGGCCGGGGGAGAGGGCGGGCGCTGGCAAGGGCGCGATCTCACCTTCTCCCGTGCCGGCTGCCAGTATCACGCCACTCAGGGTGCGCCCTGATACACCCATTGCAGCAGGGCGTCGTGGGCTTCGCGGGCTTGTGCTGCGTTGGCGTGGTTGATGTAGCTGACCACCACATAGCGGTCGCCGTTCAGCGCATCGACATAGCCGGCCAGCGCCCGGACGTCGTTCAACGTTCCCGTTTTCATGTAGGCATTGCCGGCCGCGCCGGCGCGCGTCAGGCGGTTGCGCAGCGTGCCGTCCACGCCGAGGATCGGCAGTGAATCGATCAGCACCGGGCCGACTTCACTGGCCAGCGCTTGCTGCAGCAGCCGCGACATATCGTAGGCGCTGATGCGTTCTTCACGCGATAGTCCGGAGCCGTTGTCCAGTACCAGGCCGGGCATGTCCAGCCCCTGGCGCGCCAGCCAGCGCTGCACCACCTTGGCCGAGCGGGTGGTGCTGGCCGGGCCGCTGCGGTCCATCTCCGCGCCGATGGTCAGGTAAAGCTGGCGGGCCATCACATTGTTCGAGAACTTGTTGATGTCGCGCACGATTTCCGACAGGGGCTGGCCGTAGTGGCGTGCCAGCAGGAAGGCGTTGCGCGGGGCGCGGCCCATGCGCAGGGCTGGCTGGTGGGTGAAGCGGCCGCCGGCCAGTTGCCATTCGGCGACAAAGCCGCCCCAGGTGAATTCGTTGTGCGAGAGCGTGGCGATGTTGACCACGTGTTCGCCGCAGTCGGCGGCGTAGCTGCCGTCGAAGGAGGCCAGCACGGTGCCGTCGGGCTGTGGCGTGACGGCGGGGCGCGCGCGTGCCGACCAGTCGCCGCATTTACCGTGGGACAGCGCCAGGCGGTTGTCGAGCTTGAGCTGCGCCAGCGCGGGCGTGACCGATACCGCGACCGACTGGTTGGCCGGGTCGGGCGTGATGGTAAACGACAGCGTCTTGAAGGCGTAGAGCAGCGCGTCGGGGCTGACGTTGTAGGCGCGCTGGGTTTCGCCATCGATGGTGGTGCCTTTGTCGAGCGCGGAATCGAAGTAGCTGCGGTCCAGCACCAGGTCGCCATTGATGGTGGTGGCGCCCGCGATGCGGGCGCTGTTGACCAGCTTGGCCATTTCTTCCGGCACCAGCTTGGGGTCGCCATAGCCGCGCAGGTAGACGTTGCCGTTGACGGTGCCGTCGGCGCCTGGCTGGTTGTCGGCGTACAGCGCGGTCTGCCAGCGGTAACCGGGGCCAAGCAGCTGGAGCCCGGCGAAGGTGGTGACCAGCTTCATGGTGGAAGCCGGGTTCATCGGCGTTTGCGCGTTCCAGCTTGCGCGGGGCGCTGGCGCGCCGACCTTGATCACGTAGAAGCTGGTGGCCGAGGCGGGCACATGCGCGCGCTTGAGCGCGGCCGTTACGCTGCCCGGCAGGCCTGAGCGCGGCTCGGCGGACTCGGCCGCGGCGTGGGCGGCCTTGGCCTTGTGAACGGGGGTCTTGGCGGCGGCGGTGCTCACGCCGCTGAGGCACAACAGCCCGGCGGCGCAAAGCGGCAGCAGGCGGTGAAGAATGGGGGAAGGGCGATTCGGCATGGTGCCCATGTTAACGCATGGGCCTGGGCGCGGATGACGCCGCCATGCGATTTCCGCAGGTTTTTCCGCAGGAACTCCGTCTAGTCTTCTGCGGCGTTTGCGGGATCTTCCAAACGGGCCGCACCGATCGCCTGCGGCGGCGCGAGCTTTCCGAGCAGCGTGCGCAGCGTATCTTGTTCCTGCGCCGACAATGCCCCCGCGACGCGCGCATCGTGCGCGCACACCGCGGCGGTGGCGGCTTCCAGCGTGCGCCGTCCCGTCGGGGTCAGCACCAGGCTGTAGGCGCGGCGATCGTGCGGCGCCGGGCGGCGCGCCACCAGCTTCATGTCTTCCAGCGCGTCGACCAGCAGCACCGCGCCCGAGCGCGCGATGCCCAGGATGCTGGCCAGCTCGGTCAGCTTGAGCAGCGGATTGCGCGAGACGATCACGAGCGCGGAGAAACGCGGCGGCGTGATGTGCCACTGCGCCAGCGATTGCACGAAGTCTTCGTAGATACGGATCTGCGCGCGGCGGATGGCGTAGCCGACCAGGCCGTCCAGCACGCCGTAGTCGACATTGGCGATATGCGGGTCGAATCCACCGGGCGCATCGGCTGCCCGGCTGGCGCCGGCGGGATCGGGGGCGAGGGCATCGCGGCTGCGGCGCGCTCGCGCCTTTGCTGTGGTCATGAGGCCTTGGCGTCGGTCGATGGATGTGGGTGGCGATGGCTGCCTGAGAAACCGGGCCGCCTATACGACGCGAAAATACCGCATTTCCACCCGGTCCGGATAGCGGGCGCCGGTGGCGACAAACAGGTGCTGCATGAGCCAGTCGTAGCCGGGCGCCGCCGTCTCGAAGCGGGGCGCGGTGCGGAAATAGATCAGGCGCGGGTCGACGATCTCGCCGCCGGCCAGGCGCGCGATCAGCGCGGCGGGGCCGCTGCGCACGCCGGCGTTGACGATGTAGATGCGCGCGCCGTCGTCGGTCTCCAGCACATAGCGGGCCTCGATGTCGGCCACGACGATGCCGTTGCCGGCGTCGTGGCGCACCAGCTGGAAATCCGCGCCGCCGGGCAGGATGCGCCCTTGCAGGCGCGGCCCGGAAACGACGCCATCGAGAATGGGGATGACCCGCCGGTTGCCCAGCGCGCTCGCGCCCACCTCGGTGACCGGCGCCAGCCGGAAGCTGAAGTCCGCCACATGCTCCAGCGTGGGCGTGGGCAGGGCGGCGATGGCAAAGGGCGCGGAGGTCATTTCAGCAGCTTCCAGTTGCCATTGTCGATGGTCAGCATCACGCGGCCGCGGGTGTCAAAGCCGAAATGATCCTGCGCGGTGTAGTTCAGCACGCCATGCGACACCACGATATTGCGCTCGCTCTCCAGCGCGGCCTTGAGCGCGCGGCGGAACTCCGGCGTGCCTGGCTTGGCCTGCTTGAGCGCCACCGGCACGATGCGCTGCAGCACCAGGCCCGCATCATAGGGGTGGGCGCCGAACTGGGTGCGGGTGTCGGGCCCGTACTGCTTCTCGTAGCGGCCCACGTAGTCCAGCCCCGGCTTCTTGGTGGCGGCGCTGTCCGGCAGCTGCTCGGCCACGATCACCGGCCCGGCGGGCAGGATGGAGCCGTTGACGGCTTTGCCGCCGATGCGGATCAGGTCCTTGGTGGCCGCCCCGTGCGTGTGGTAGACCGGGCCCGCGTACCCGCGCTCGCGCAGCGTGGTGTGCGGCAGGGCCGCGCCGGTGCCGGCGCCGGCGATCAGCACCGCGTCGGGGCGGGCGGCGATCAGCTTGAGCGTTTGCGCGGTCACGCTGGTGTCCGAGCGCGCATAGCGTTCGGTGGCCACCAGGCGCATGCCGCGCGCGGTGGCGGCGGTGGTGAACTCCTTGAGCCAGGTCTCGCCGTAGGCGTCGGCAAAGCCGATGAAGGCGATGGTCTTGATGCCTCTGGCGTGCGCGGCATCCGCCACGGCCTCGGCCATCAGCTTGACCGGCTGGGCCAGGCGATACGTCCATTCGCCGCGGCCGGGCTTGAGCTCGATCGGCGAGAAGGCCAGCTGCACGGTCTGGCTCTCGTCGGCGACTTCGGCAATCGCGATCGACGGCGCCACCGCCGACGAGCCGAGGATGATGTCGACCTTGTCTTCGCTGACGAAGCGGCGCGCCACCTTGGTGGCCTGGGTGGGATCGGAGCCGTCGTCCAGCACGATGTAGCGGATTTTCTCGCCGGCGATGGTCTCCGGCAGCAAGGGCATGCTGTTCTTCTGCGGGATGCCGAGCGAGGCCGAGGGGCCGGTCGACGCGATGCTGACGCCGACCGTCACCTCGGCAAGCGCGGGCGCGGCGCCGAGCGCGGCGGCAAGGCTGGCGGTGATGGCGAGCGCAAGGCGGCTGGCGGGTGTGGCAAGGCGTGTAGGGCTGGGGCGCGGCAAGATGTCTCCTTTTCTTCGAATAACACCGGCTTCTCAGGGCCGGTCGGGGGGCATGATACGACGGACTGGCGTAATCACAGAGGCGCGCGGCCCGCTTAGCGCGGCGGCACCTGCAGCGATTGCCGGTCGAAGCCGGCGAGCTGCTTGTAGCGCAGCGCAATCGCTTCGAGCTCGGTGCGCGGGATCACGGTTTCGATATCGCTGAAGCCTTGCGGCGCGCGCTGCTCGGCCAGCTGCATGACCTGCTCGGGCCCGTTCATGCGGTTGCGCAGCACGATGGCCGCGGTGCGCGGCAGCCGTTCCGCTTCGTACTCGCGCAACGCATGGCCGGTGCCGCAGGCGTCGCGCGGCGCGCCGTTGGCCAGGAGGCTGTCCATCAGGTAGCGCGCATCGAGGATGGCCTGCGCGCTGCCGTTGGAGCCGATCGGGTACATCGGGTGGGCGGCGTCGCCTAGCAGCGTCACGCGGTCGAAGGTCCAGCGCGGCAGCGTGTCCTTGTCGACCATGGGGAATTCGTAGATGGCCTGTGCGCCGTCGATCAGCGCGGGGATGTCGATCCAGTCCCAGCGCCAGTTCGCAAAGGCTTCGCGGAACACGGACTTGTCGACCTGCTTGTTCCAGTCGCTGCGCGGCGGGGTATCCGGCGCGCTGTCGGGCACGCGCAGCTCGGCGATCCAGTTGACCAGCGAGCGCCCCTGGCGGCGCAGCGGCTCGGAGATCGGGTAGGCCACGAACTTCTGGTCCTGGTGGCCCGCCATGAACATCGAGCTGCCATCCAGGTACGGCGGCGCCTCGGTGACGGCGCGCCACAGCGTGCGGCGCGAGAAGCGCGGCGCGTCGCCCTGCGGATAGAAGTGGCGGCGCACGGCGGAGTGGATGCCGTCGGCGCCCACCAGCACATCGGCCCGCGCCGTGACTTGCGCGTTGTCGCTGCGCCGGCGCAGCGTGAACTCCACGGGATCGCCCGCGCGCGCGCCGGTGCTCGTGACCGCTTCGAACGTATGGCCGGCATGCACGCGCTCGGCGCCCAGGCGCTCCACCACGGTGCGGTAGAGCAGCATCTGGAATTCGCCGCGATGGATGGAGAACTGCGGCTGGCCGTAGCCCGCCGCGCGCCCGCGCGGCTCGTGCCAGATGCGCTGGCCAAGTTTGTTGTAGTAGGACAGGGACGAGGTCTGCACCGCCAGCTCGGCCAGTGCATCGTGCAACCCCAGCTCGGACAGCTCGCGCACCGCGTGCGGCAGCAGGTTGATGCCCACGCCGAGCGGGCGCAGCGTCTCGCTGGCTTCCCAGACCTCGGCCTCGATGCCGTGCCGGTGGCAAAGCAGTGCCAGCGTCAGGCCGCCGATGCCGCCACCGGCGATCGCGATCTTCATGGTGTTGTCTCCACAGCTTGTTATGGAATTCCCGGGCCGCGCGGGTGCTCCATGCGGAGCCGGCGGCCACTGGCAATATTGTTATAGAGTATAACTAAATGCGCGAAGGCTTCAAGATCGGCGGCGTGCGGGGAAACCCGCAAGCAAGCGCCGCATGCACGTCCTGAGCACGGGATTTGTGGGAATCCGCTGACACGATGTTCGGCCAAGCCCCGGTTCCGCAGAGCGGCCCCGGGCCCCATAGTGAAAGTACCTGCCGCGAAGCATGGACCTTGCGGCAAACGCGATAACGATGCCTGGGGGCATTGCCAGGCGCAAAACAAATTCCACAAGGAGCTTCATCATGCGTACCGTAACCCTGTCTATCCTGCTTGCCACCCTCCTGAGCGTGGCGGGCTGCGCCGACATGACGCCCAAGCAGCGCAATACCGCCATCGGCGCGGGTGTCGGCGGTGTGGCCGGCGCTGCACTGATCGGCGGCCCGGCGGCCACCATCGGTGGCGCGGCGCTGGGCGGTGTGGTTGGCAACGTGGCGACGCCAGAACGCCGGTAAGGAATAATGCGGCCACGCGCAGCCATGCGAAGTGGCTGGCCAAAAAGCAAAAAGCGGATGCCATCGGCATCCGCTTTTTGCTGCCTGATCGCTGGCTCAGCAGGCTGACTTCGCGACCGCCTTTGTGGCAGTCCCGCTTTTCCCCGCGGCGTTGGCTACCGGGAACACGGTATCGTAGGCCCAGTTGTAGACGAACGCATAGACCACATAGAAGGCCGCCAGGGCGATGTCCATGATGAATGCATCGAACAAACTCATGTCGAGATACCACGCCACCATCGGCAGGAACACCACCAGCAGGCCCAGTTCGAACAAGATGGCGTGGAGCACCCGCACGGCCACCGGCTTGCGCAACTGCCCGGTGAACCGCAGCATGGCCTTGTCGAACAGCACGTTGTAGAGGTAGTTCCAGCCGGCGGCGATCAACGACGCCACCACGGCGAGGATGCCGATCTGGTGAAGGGCGAAGCCAAAGACCCAGCTGCCCACGGGCGCGACAATCAGCAAGCCGATCACTTCAAAGCCGATGGTGTGACGAATTCTGTCCTTGGTGCTGCGCATGATACTTCCTGTCTGGCGTGTGAATAGAGGGCATTCTATCGAGTATTCGGGGATGGTAAAGTTGGGTTCTATCGCTTAAAACGATGGATGGGCAGCGACCCGTCCCAAGGAATCGACATGAGCCTCTCGCTCGAACAATTGCAGGCCTTTGCCGCGGCCGCCGAATGTGGCTCTTTCTCCGCAGCCGCGCGCCGGCTGGGCAAGGCCCAGTCGGTTGTCAGCGCGGCCGTGTCCAATCTCGAGATCGACCTGGGCAACCAGCTGTTCGACCGCGGCGGGCGCTATCCCACCCTGACCGCCGCGGGCGAACGCCTGCTGGCCGAGGCCCGCGTGATCCTGGAGCGTTGCGAGCATTTCCGTGGCGTGGCCAAGAGCCTGGGCGAGGGCGTGGAGAGCCGCCTGGTGCTGGCGGTGGACGAACTCTATCCGGAGGAAACCCTGGGCGTGATGCTGGAAGAGTTCTCCGAGCGCTTCCCGGCGGTGGAACTGGAGCTGCTGTTTCCCTTGATGGAAGACGTCAGCCGGCTGGTGCTGGAGCGTTGCGCCGACCTGGGAATCATGTGGCGCCAGGAGGTGCTTCCGCCGGAGCTGGGTTTCCGCGCGCTGGGCTGGGTGCCGATGCGGATCATCTGCGCGCCAGACCATCCGCTTGCGGACCAGCGCGTGGGCTGGGAGGAACTGAAGCGCTACCGGCAGCTGATGGTGGCCACCCGTACCGACAGCGAGGAAAAAATGCGGCTGCGCGTGGCCGCCGAAGTCTGGTGGGTGGAGAGCCAGTGGGTCATCGTAGAACTGGTCAAGCGCCGGCTGGGCTGGGCCTTCGTGCCCTGGCACGTGGCGGCCAACTCGCCGGCGGGCACGCAACTGGTGTCGCCCGCGCTGGAGTTCGACGACCAGGACTGGCCGGTGGCGATGGAGCTGGTGTGGCACAAGCAGCGGCCGCTCGGCAAGGCCGCGACCTGGCTCAAGGAGCGGGTGAGCAAGCAGCCGCTGCCGCGTCCGGAGGTGCCTGCCCGCCCGTAGCCGATGCCGGCAGCTTCTCGGCGCTATCGGGTAAGCCCGAATTCCTTCGCCAGCGTGCTATAGCGCTGCACCGTTCGCCGCACATAAGTATCCAGGTCAGCGCCGCCCAGGTCAGCCGGGAACAGGCCCTGCTCCGCGCGCAGCCGGGCGAATGCCGGGCTGGCCTGGAGGCGTTCGAAGCGGCTGGCCCAGCGCTGGTAGTCGGCCCGTGCAACCTTGGGGCCCATGTAGAAGCCGCGCAGGATGGGCCAGACGATGTCGAAGCCCTGCTCGCGCGCGGTGGGTACGCTGGCCAGCCTGCCGGGCAGGCGCTGCGCCGCCAGCACGGCCAGGATGCGGATGCCGCCCGCGCCGAGCTGCATGGCGGCCTCCGATGCGTCGCCGGACACCGCCTGGACGTGCCCGCCCTGCAGTGCCGTGAAGGCCTCGCCGCCACCCTCGAAACCCACGAAGCGCATGCGCTTGTAACCCACGCCGGCCTGCCGCGCCACCAGCGCGGCCTTCATCCAGTCCTGGTTGCCGATGGTGCCGCCGGCCCCGAACAGTACCTGGTCCGGATCCGACCTGAGCGCGGCCACCAGGTCCTTCAGGGTCTTGAAGGGCGAATCGGCGCGTACCGCGATCACGCCGTAATCGGTGCCGAGCGCGCCGACCCAGCGCACGTCCGCCGCGCCGTACTTGCCGAACTTGCCTTGGGCCAGCGCCAGCAGGGAGCCGTCTGAAAAGGCGACGATGGTGTCGGGCTCGGCGGGGCGTTGCGCCACGATGCTGTTGTAGGCCACCGCGCCGATGCCGCCCGGCATGTAGGCCAGCCGCATCGGCTGCTCGGTGAACCCGGCTTCGAGCAGCGCACGCTGCGCCAGCTTGCAGGTCAGGTCGAAACCGCCGCCGGGCTTGGCAGGCACGATGCACTCCGGCGCGGCGGCCGCCGGCCGCGCGCAGGCGGCGGCAAGGGCGAGCGCCGCGCAGGCAAAGCGCAGGGCGGCCAGGACGTGGCGCATCGATTCTCCTCGGGGGGTGAGTGGACGGCAGACAGCTTACCGGGAAATCCCGAAAAATCTGCTGGCTGGCAATGCGAAAATCCGGCATAACGTAGCAAACCTGAGGCATTGACCGAAGCCGCCGAACAGGCCAAAGCCGCGCGCTACGACGACGGCTGTCTCTCCCTCTCCCCTCAGGGGGAGAGGGCCGGGGAGAGGGGTGGCTCAGCTAGGAGCCACTTGAAGCGGAGCCCTTTGGTTTGGTACAGCACGACGGTGTATTGAGCGCCCGCCCTCTCCCCCGTCCCCTCTCCCGCCATGCGGGAGAGGGGAGCAAACCATGCGCATGACATAGCGTGACGCCAGCTGGAAACAAGCAGGAGAACACCTTCCCATGAGAGTACTGCTGGTCGAGGACCACGATGAACTGGCCACCTGGGTGATGCAGGCGTTGCGCGCGCTGCATTTCACCGTGGAGCGCGCGGCCGACGCGGCCAGTGCGCAATCCTTGCTGTTCAGCACGCACGCCGGCAGCGCGGGCGGGGCCGGCAGTGACTACGCGCTGGTGCTGCTGGACCTGACCCTGCCCGACCGCGACGGCCTGGACCTGCTCGCGCGCCTGCGCGCTCGCGGCTGCCGCGTGCCGGTGATGATCCTGACCGCGCGCGGCGAAGTGGGCGACCGGGTCAAGGGCCTGGACCTGGGCGCCGACGACTATATGGCCAAGCCCTTCGACCTGGCCGAGTTCGAGGCGCGCGTGAAGGCGCTGCTGCGCCGCGCGCGCCAGACCGAGGCGCCGCTGGTGGTGTGCGGCGGCCTGGGGTTCGATACGGTGTCGCGCCATTTCCAGGTGGGCGGCGTGCCGCTGGCGCTGACGCCGCGCGAGCATGCGGTGCTGGAGATCCTGATGACGCCGCCCGGCAAGACCGTCAGCAAGGACCGCATCTACGCTAGTATCTTCACCCTGGCCGACGACACCCAGCCGGACGTGATCGAGGTCTACGTGCATCGCCTGCGCCGCAAGCTCGAAGGCTCGGGCGCCGCTATCGTGACCTTGCGCGGGCTGGGCTACGTGCTGGAGCCCAGCGTTGGCTGAGCCGCGCAAGCGCGCCGCCAGCCTGCGCGCACGCCTGCTGTGGTGGCTGATCCCGCCCATGCTGGCGCTGCAGGCCGCGTACGGCGTGGTGGCTTACTCCAACGCGCTGGAATCCGCCAACCAGGCCTATGACCGTACCTTGCTGGCATCGGCGCGCAACATTTCCGAGCGCATCACGCTGACCCCCGAAGGCGTGCGCGTGGACGTGCCGTATATCTCGCTCGATACCTTCGAGGTGGGCATGAACGCCACCATGTTCTACCGCGTCAGCGGCGTGCATGGCGAGTTCGTCTCGGGCTACGACGACCTGCCGCCATTCGATGCCAGCCAGCCGCGCACCAAGCTGTATCCCGCGCTGGTGAGCTTCTACGACCGTACTTACCGTGGCCAGCCGATCCGCATCGCCGCGCTGCGCCAGCCGGTGATGGACGCCAGCGGCACGCGCGGCGGCATGGCCTTGATCGAGGTGGGCGAGACGCTGGACTCGCGCCAGGCGCTGACGCGCAACATCCTGTTCGATGTGTTGTGGGGCCAACTGATGCTGGTGCTGGCCGCGGTGCTGGTGATCTGGCTGTTCACGCGGCGCGCGCTGGCGCCGCTCGATGCGCTGCGCGAAGCCGTGGCGCAACGCCAGCCCGGCGCCACCACGCCGCTGCCGCTCGACAGCGCCCCGCGCGAGACCGCGCCGCTGGTGGAGGCCATGAACGGCTACATGGCGCGGCTGGAACAGGTGCTCGCCGCGCAGCGCCGCTTTATCGCCGACGCGGCGCACCAGTTGCGCACGCCGCTAGCCGTGCTGCACACGCAGGCCCAGCTGGCCGCGCGCGAGCGCGATCCCGACGAGCAGCGGCGCATCGCGCAGGGCCTGGCCGACAGCACCGCGCGCATGGCCGCGCTGGCCGAGCGCCTGCTGTCGATGGCGCGCGCCGCCCACGGCGGGGCCGAGGCGCCGCGCGCGCTGGACCTCGCGGCGTTGGTGAAAGAGGTCTGCCTTGAGCTCACGCCCGCCGCGCGTGCGCGCCGCATCGACCTGGGCTTCGAAGGCGAGGGCGCGCAGCCAGTGCGCGGCACCGATCTGCTGCACGAGCTGGTGACCAACCTGGTCGACAACGCGCTGCGCTATACGCCATCGGGCGGCATGGTCACGGCGCGTGTCTTGCGCGCGGGCGAGGCGGTGGTACTGGAAGTGGAGGACGACGGCCCCGGCATTCCCGCCGCGGAACGCGCGGCGGTGCTAGAGCCGTTTTACCGCGGCAAGGCGGCGGGTTTGAAGGCGCCCGGTGAGGCGGCGCCCACTGGCTCGGGGCTTGGCCTGACCATCGTGCGCGACATCGCCGTGGCGCATGGCGCGTCGCTGGCGCTGCTGGATGGCGCGCAGGGCAGGGGCCTGCTGGCGCGGGTGCGCTTCGCGCCGGCATAGGGCGGCGCGAAGGCTCCCACCGCGCCATTCGCCATTCGCTATTGCGTTGCCGAGCTGCCGGGCGCTGTGCCAGCCGGCGCCGTATTGGACGCGCTATCCGTCTCGATATGCCAACCGCCGCCCAGCGCCTTGATCAACACCGCGCTGGTCGTGTACTGGCGGCCCACGATGGTCAAGTAGGTGCGCTCCGCCGTGTAGGCGGTGGTCTGCGCGGTCAGTACGTCCAGCAGGCTGGCGGTGCCAGCGCGGTAACGGTTGTTGACCAGGGCCAGCGCATCACGCGCCGAACGCAGCGCGTCGTTCTGCACCACGCCTTCTTGCTCCAGCAGGCGCGCGCCGGCCAGGTTGTCCTCGACCTCCTGGAACGCGGCGAGCACCGTCTGGCGGTAGTTGGCCACGGTCTGATCATAGGCCGCCACCGCCTGCGCCTTGGCCGCGCTGCGCAGGCCACCGTCGAACAGCGTGCCGGCCAGCGCCGGGCCGATCGACCACACGCGGTCCGGCAGCGACAGCCAGCGCGCCAGCGTGCCGGCGGAAAGCCCGCCGGTGGCCGACAGCGACAGCGTCGGGTAATACGCCGCCTGCGCAACGCCGATCTGCGCGTTGGCCGCGGCCATGCGGCGCTCGGCCGCGCCGATATCGGGCCGGCGTTCCAGCAGCGCCGACGGCACCGCGATAGGCACGCGCGGCACGGCGGCGGCATAGTCCTGCGGCGCGATGGAGAGGTCGGCCGGCGGCTTGCCAGTCAGGATGGCGATGGCGTGCTCGAGCTGCGCGCGCGTGATCTGGATATCGATCTGCTGCGCCTGCGCGGACTTGAGCTGGGTCTCGGATTGCAGCACGTCCGAGCGCTGGGCGGTGCCGGCTGCGTACTGGTTGCGTACCAGCTGCAGGGATTTCTCGTAGTCGACTACCGTGCGGTCAAGCAAGGCCTTCTGCTGGTCGGCGATGCGCAGCAGGAAATAGCTCTGCGCCAGCGTGGACTGGGTCGACAGCAAGGTCGAAGCCAGGTCGGACTGGCTGGCCTGCGCGCTGGCTTCGCTGCTTTCCACCTGCCTGCGCACGCGGCCCCACACATCGATTTCCCAGCTGGCCGACAGCGTGGCGTTCTGGCTGTTGCCGATCAGGCCGCTGCTGCCGCTCGCGCGGCTCAGCCCGGCCGATGCGCCCAGCGTGGGGAAGTAGCCGGCGCGCGCCGATTGCAGCGCGGCCAGCGCTTGCCGGTACTGCGCCTCGGCCGCCTTGATGTTCTGGTTGGATACCTGCACCTGCGACATCAGCGTGTCGAGTGCCGGATCGCTGAACACCGCCCACCAGTTGCTGCGCGCGCTGGCATCCTGTGGCTCGGCCGGTTTCCACGTGCCCCACTGCGAGGTGTCGGCGGGTGCTTCCTTGAAGGCCGGGGTGCTGGGCGCGTCAGGCCGCTTGTAGTCGGGGCCCACGGCGCAGCCGCCCAGCAGCAGGGCGCAGGCTATCGTCAGCACGGTCGCGGGGACGGAGAGGGCAGGGAGGCGAAGAAAAGCGTTCATGGATCGCATTCAGGGTTCGAGGCTGGCCGTGGCCGCAGGCACGGCGGAGCGGCGCTGGCGCCAGGCTTTCACCTTCAGGCGCCAGCGGTCCAGCGTCAGGTACACCACGGGCGTCGTGTACAGCGTCAGCAACTGGCTGACCACCAGCCCGCCGACGATGGAGATGCCCAGCGGCGCGCGCAGCTCGGCACCGTCGCCGTGGCCGATCGCCAGGGGTATCGCGCCGAGCAGGGCCGCCATGGTGGTCATCAGGATCGGGCGGAAACGCAGCAGGCAGGCGCGGTAGATGGCGTCATGCGGCGACAGGCCCTCGCGCCGCTCGGCGTCGATGGCGAAGTCGATCATCATGATGGCGTTCTTCTTGACGATGCCGATCAGCAGGATCACGCCAATCAGCGCGATGATGCTGAAGTCCGTGCCCGAGGCCAGCAGCGCCAGCAGCGCGCCGACGCCGGCCGACGGCAGGGTGGACAGGATGGTGAGCGGATGCACGTAGCTCTCGTACAGCATGCCGAGCACGATATAGATGGTGATCAGCGCGGCCAGGATCAGCAGCGGCTGGCTCTTGAGCGAATCCTGGAAGGCCTTGGCGCTGCCCTGGAAGTTGGCCTGCAGCGTCTCCGGCACGCCAATGCGCGCCATCGCGTCCTTGACCATGTCGGTCGCCTGCGATAGCGAGACGCCCTCGGCCAGGTTGAAGGAGATGGTGGAGGCCGCGAACTGGCCCTGGTGATTGACGCCCAGCGGCGTGCTGGTGGGCGTGAACCGCGCGAAGGCCGACAGCGGCACACGCTTGCCACCGCCAGTGACCACATAGACATCCTGGAGCGCATGCGGGCCTTCCAGGTACTCGGGGCTGAGCTCCATGACCACCCGGTACTGGTTGAGCGGATTGTAGATGGTGGACACCAGGCGCTGGCCGAAGGCATCGTTGAGCACCGCATCGATCTGCTGCGCGGAGACGCCGAGCTTGGACGCGGTGTCGCGGTCGATGATCACCGAGGTCTGCAAGCCCTTGTCGTTGGTGTCGGTGTCGACGTCTTCCAGCCCCTTGAGGTTGGAGATGGCCGCGCGCACCTTGGGCTCCCACTCGCGCAATACGTCGAGATCGTCCGACTGCAGCGTGAACTGGTAGGCCGAGCTGCTTTGGCGCCCGCCAATGCGGATGTCCTGCACCGAGGTCAGGAACAGGCTTGCGCCGGGCTCCTTGGCGAGCTTGACGCGCAGGCGTGCCACGATGGCATCGGCGGATTCGCGCTCGGCAATCGGCTTGAGCGTAACGAACATCTGGCCGGTATTGCGTTGCGAGCCGCCGGTGAAACCCGTCACATTGACCACCGCCGGATCGGACTGCACGATCTTGATGAAGTTATCGAGCTTGGGCCGCATGGCCTGGAACGAGGTGGCCTGGTCGGCGCGGATAAAGCCGATCAGGCGCCCTGTATCCTGCTGTGGGAAGAAGCCCTTGGGCACGATCATGTAGAGCCAGACATTGAGGCCGATGGTGGCCAGCAGCACCAGCCACACCAGCGTGCTGTGGCGCAGCGCCACCGCCAGCGTGCGTGAGTACCCGTCGTGCATCCAGGTGAACACGCGTTCGCTGGCGCGGTAGAGGCGGCCCTGGCGCTCGGGGCGCACCGGCTTGAGCAGGCGCGCGCACATCATCGGCGTGGCCGTGAGCGAGACCACCAGCGACACCAGGATCGCCACCGACAAGGTGATGGCGAACTCCTGGAACAGCCGCCCGACGATGC
Source organism: Cupriavidus sp. GW823-FHT07A04 (assembly GCF_058794615.1). NCBI lineage: Bacteria > Pseudomonadati > Pseudomonadota > Betaproteobacteria > Burkholderiales > Burkholderiaceae > Cupriavidus > Cupriavidus sp. GW823-FHT07A04. The sequence goes on along the minus strand of NZ_JBXAHA010000014.1, from coordinate 235,967 downwards.
CGCCCATCATCAGCAGCGGGATAAACACCGCGATCAGCGACAAGCTCATCGACAGCACCGTGAAGCCAACTTCGCGCGAGCCCTTGAGCGCGGCTTCGAGCGGCTTCATGCCTTCCTCGATGTGCCGCGAGATGTTCTCCAGCACCACGATGGCGTCATCCACCACGAAGCCGGTGGCGACCGTGAGCGCCATCAGCGACAGGTTATTGAGCGAGAAGCCGGCCAGGTACATCACCGAGAAGGTGCCGATCAGCGACACCGGCACCGCCACGCTAGGGATCAGCGTGGCGCGCACATTGCGCAGGAACAGGAACACCACCATGATCACCAGCGCCACCGAGATCATCAGGGTGTGCTCCACCTCGCGCAGCGAGCCGCGGATGGTGGGGGTGCGGTCCATCATCACTTCCATCTTGATGGCGGACGGGATCATCTGCTGCAGCGACGGCAGCATCTCGGTGACGCGGTCCACCGTCTCGATGATGTTGGCGCCGGGCGAGCGGTTGAGCACCAGCAGCACCGAGGGCTGGCCGTTGGCGGAGCCGGCGTTGCGGATGTCCTGCACCGAGTCGGTCACCCGCGCCACGTCCGACAGCCGGATCGGCACTGCGAAGGAGTTCGGGCCGCCGCTGCTGGTGTTGCCGCCGGTGGCGCCGGTGCTGATGGTGGTGGTGCCGCTGCTGGTGGTCAGCGTAGTGGTGGTGACCCCGTTGACGGTCTTGGTGCTCACGCCGCCGCCCGCGGTGGCGTTGGCCGTGCTGGCGATCAGCGCACCGGCCGAGGCCGACGAGTAGGTGCCCGGCGTGGCGTAACGCACGATCAGCGGCATGTAGTCCGCCGCCTTCATGGCCTGGTCGTTGGCGTAGACCTGCCAGTTGGTGGTGGTGTTTTCGAGCGAGCCGAGCGGACGGTTGGCGTTGGTGGCGCTGATGGTGTTGCGCACATCCTCCAGCGAGACACCGTACTTGTTGAGCGCCGTGGGGTTGAGCTCCACCCGCACCGCCGGCAGCGACGAGCCGCCGATGGTGACCTGGCCCACGCCCTCGATCTGCGACATCTTCTGCGCCAGGATGGTCGAGGCCGCATCGTAGAGCTGGCCGCGCGTCATGGTGGGCGAGGTCAGCGCGATGATCATGATCGGCGCATCGGCCGGGTTGACCTTGCGGTACGTCGGGTTGCTCGGCAGGCTGGTGGGCAGCGTGGCGCGCGAGGCATTGATGGCGGCCTGCACGTCGCGCGCGGCGCCGTCGATGTCGCGCGAGAGCTCGAACTGCATCGTGATGCGGGTCGAGCCCAGCGAACTGCTGGAGGTGATCTCGGTGACGCCGGCAATGGCGCCCAGGGCGCGTTCCAGCGGCGTGGCCACGGTAGCGGCCATGGTCTCGGGGCTGGCGCCGGGCAGCGAGGCCGACACCGAGATGGTGGGGAAATCCACCTGCGGCAGCGGCGACACCGGCAGCAGCCGCAGTGCCGCCAGCCCCGCCAGCAGGATGCCGATGGTCAGCAGCGCGGTGGCGACCGGGCGATGGATGAAAGTGGCCGACAGGTTCATTACGGCCTCGGCTCCGGAGCGTGCCCGGCTTCACTGCCACCTGCGCCACCACCTGCGCCACCACCCGTGTCGTCGCCAAACCGGCGCTGGCGCCAGGCTTTCAGGCGCGTTGCCACGCTGTCGAACGCCAGGTAGATCACCGGCGTGGTGAACAGCGTCAGCACCTGGCTGACCAGCAGGCCGCCCACCATGGTGATGCCCAGCGGGCGGCGCAGCTCCGAGCCGATGCCGGTGCCCAGCATCAGCGGCAGCGCCGCCAGCAGGGCCGCCATGGTGGTCATCAGGATGGGGCGCAAGCGCAGCAGGCAAGCCTGGAAGATCGCCTCGCGCGGCGCCATGCCGCCCTCGCGCTCGGCCTCGAGCGCGAAGTCGATCATCATGATGGCGTTCTTCTTGACGATACCGATCAGCAGGATGATGCCGATGATCGCGATGATGCCCAGGTCCTGGCCCGAGACCAGCAGCGCCAGCAGCGCGCCTACGCCGGCCGAGGGCAGGGTCGAGAGGATGGTCACGGGATGGATGGTGCTCTCATAGAGCACGCCCAGCACGATGTACATCGTGATCACCGCGGCCAGGATCAGCCACAGCGTGTTGGACAGCGAAGCGCGGAAGGCCAGCGCGGCGCCCTGGAAATCAGTCTGCATCGAGATCGGCAGGCCGATTTCCTGCTCCACCTTGGCGATCTTGTCGACCGCGGCGCCGAGCGATTCGCCCGGTGCCAGGTTGAACGAAATGGTGGCGGAAGGGAACTGGCCCTGGTGGTTGATCACCAGCGGCCCCGTGCGCTCGCTGATGCGCGCGAACGCGCCCAGCGGCACCTGCCCGCCGGAGGAGGAGGGCAGGCGCAGTTCCGCCAGCGACTGCGGATCGGTGCGGAATTGAGGCATGGCCTCCAGTACCACGCGGTACTGGCTCGCCTGCGTGAAGATGGTCGACACCAGGCGCTGGCCGAAGGCGCTGTACAGCGCGCTGTCGATCACCGCGGTGGTGATGCCGAAGCGCGCCGCGGCGTCGCGGTCGATATCCACGTAGGCGCGCAGGCCGTTGTTCTGCTGGTCGCTGGCCACGTCGCGCAGCTCCGGCTCCAGCTTCAGGCGCTCGACCAGTCTCGGCACCCAGGTGGCCAGCGTGGTGGGGTCCGGGTCCTGCACGGTGAACTGGTACTGCGTGCGTGCCACGCGGTCCTCGATGGTCAGGTCCTGCACCGGCTGGGTGTAGAGCGAAACCCCGCCGAGCTTGTCGACCGCGGCCTGCAGGCGGCGCGTCACGTCCTCGATGGAGTCGCTGCGCTGGTCCTTGGGCTTCAGGTTGATCAAGAGGCGCCCGGCGTTGAGCGTGGTGTTGGTGCCGTCCACGCCGATGAAGGACGACAGGCTTTCCACCGCCGGGTCTTCCAGCACCACCTTGGCCACTGCCTGCTGCTTCGCTGCCATGGCGGGGAACGATGTGGTCTGGGACGCTTCGGTAATGCCCTGGATCACGCCGGTGTCCTGCACCGGGAAGAAGCCCTTGGGCACCAGCATGTACAACAGCACGGTCAGCACCATGGTGCCAACGGCGACCAGCAAGGTGAGTTTCTGGCGGTCCAGCACCCATTCCAGCGCGCGGCCGTAGCGGTCGATCACGTTGTCGAAGAAGCGGCCGCTGGCGCGGTGAAAGCGCGAGAGCTTCTCTTCGGGCACATGGTGCAGCAGGCGCGCGCACATCATCGGCGTGAGCGTCAGCGAGACCACCGCCGAGATCAGGATCGACACCGCCAGCGTGATGGCGAACTCGCGGAACAGGCGCCCGACCACATCGCCCATGAACAGCAGGGGGATCAGCACGGCCACCAGCGAGAACGTCAGCGAGATGATGGTGAAGCCGATCTGCTTGGATCCCTTGAGCGCCGCCTCCATGGGCGAATCGCCCTTCTCGATGTAGCGCATGATGTTCTCGATCATCACGATCGCATCGTCCACCACGAAGCCGGTGGCAATGGTCAGTGCCATCAGCGTCAGGTTGTTGATCGAGAAGCCCGCCAGGTACATCACGCCGAAGGTGCCCACCAGCGACAGCGGCACCGCCACGCCCGGGATGATGGTGGCCGGCACGTTGCGCAGGAAGACGAAGATCACCATCACCACCAGCGCGACCGCCAGCAGCAGTTCGAACTCCACGTCGCGCACCGAGGCGCGGATGGTGGTGGTGCGGTCGGTCAGCAACTGCACCTTGACCGAGGCCGGCAGCGCGTTCTGCAATTGCGGCAACAGGGCCTTGATGCGGTCGACCACCTCGATCACATTGGCGCCGGGCTGGCGCTGGATGCTCAGCACGATGGCCGGCTTGTCGTTGGCCCAGGCCGCCAGGCGGCTGTTCTCGGGCCCGTCGACGATGTTGGCCACATCGGTGATGCGGATCGGCGCGCCGTTCTGGTAGCCGACGATGATCTGGCGGTACTCGTCGGCGGACTTGAGCTGGTCGTTGGCGTCGATGGTGGAGGCGCGCGCGGGGCCGTCGAAGCTGCCCTTGGCGCCGTTGACGTTGGCGCTGCCGATCGCCGTGCGCAGGTCGTCGATCGACATGCCGAGCGCGGCCAGCGCGGTCGGGTTGGCCTGGATGCGCACTGCCGGGCGCTGCCCGCCGCTGATGCTCACCAGCCCCACGCCCTGCAGCTGCGAGATCTTCTGCGCCACGCGGGTGTCCACCATGTCCTGCAGCTTGGGCAGCGGCATGGTGTCGGACGTCATGGCCAGCGTCATGATCGGCGCGTCGGCCGGGTTGACCTTGCTGTACACCGGTGGCATCGGCAGGTCCGCCGGCAGCAGGTTGCCGCCGGCATTGATGGCGGCCTGCACCTCTTGCTCGGCCACGTCCAGCGACAGCGTGAGCTCGAACTGCAGCGTGATCACCGAGGCGCCACCCGAGGAGGACGACGACATCTGCTTGAGGCCCGGCATCTGGCCGAACTGGCGCTCCAGCGGCGCCGTGATGGACGAGGTCATCACATCCGGGCTGGCGCCCGGATACAGCGTGGTGACCTGGATGGTCGGGTAATCGACCTCCGGCAGCGCCGACAGCGGCAGCAGCCTGAAGGCCACCAGGCCCGACAGCAGGATGGCGACCATCAGCAGCGCGGTGGCGACCGGCCGCTCGATGAACAAGCGTGAGGGATTCATGCTGGGTCCTTACTGCGGCCGCTGGGGCGCCGCGCCCGCCGGGGCGCCAGCGCTGCCGCCGCCATCCGTTGCAGCCGCGCTCGCGCCGTCGCGGTGACGGCGCCCTTCACCGTGCGCACCCGAGGCACCCGAGTCACCCGAGGCACCCGGCACGCCGGAGGCGCCGGCCGCGCCGGCCGCGCCGCTGGCGCCACCATCGCGGCGCCGTCCGCGCCCGCGCGGCGCGCTGGCCGGTACCAGCGCGGCTGCGCGCGCTGCCGGGTCCACGGTTTCCACCGTCATGCCTTCCTTGAGCCGGTCGGCACCGTCGACCACCACGCGCTGGCCGGGCTGCAGGCCCTTGGTCACCACGGTGCGATCGCCGTCGCTCGTGCCGAGCGCGACCACCTGGACCTTGACCTTGCTGCTGTCGTCGACGACATAGACAAAGGTGCCTTGCTGGCCGCGCTGGATTGCCGCCACCGGTACCACGGTGGCGTCCTCGATCGTGTCCACCTTGGTGCGCATGTTGACGAACTGGTTCGGGAACAGCAGGCCGTCCTGGTTCTGGAAGATCGCCTTGAGCTTGACCGTGCCGGTGGTGGTGTCGATCTGGTTGTCGGTGGTCAGCAGCGTGCCATCGGCCAGGCGGTTGCGGGCCTGGCGGTCCCAGGCCTGGACGGGAATGGTCTCGCCCGCGTGCAGCCGCTTGAGCACCGACGGCAGGTTGTCTTCAGGGATGGTGTAGAGCACCGCGATCGGCTGGATCTGGGTGATCAGGGCGATGCCGTTGGTGTCGCTGGTGCTGATGATATTGCCCGGGTCGACCTGGCGCAGGCCGATGCGGCCGGAGGCCGGCGCCATGATGCGGGTGTAGCCCAGTTGCAGGCGGGCGCTGTCCACGTTGGCCTGGTCGGTCTTGACCACGCCTTCATACTGGCGCACCAGGGCGTCCTGGGTGTCTACCTGCTGGCTGGAGATGGAATCCTGGCCGAGCAGCGTGCGGTAGCGCTTCTGGTCCAGGCGGGCGTTCTCCAGCAGGGCGCGGTCGCGCGCCAGCGTGCCCACGGCCTGGTCCAGCGTGGCCTGGAACGGGCGTGGGTCGATCTCGGCAAGCACGTCGCCGGCCTTGACCATCTGGCCCTCCTTGAACAGGACCTTGAGCAGAGGACCCGACACCTGGGCCCGCACGGTCACATTGGCCACGGGCGTGACATTGCCCAGGCCGTTGAGGATGACGTCCATATTACGCTTGGCCACGGTGCTGACCACCACCGGCGAGCGCTGGCCGCCGGGACCCCCAGGGCCGCCGGGGCCGCCAGGGCCACCACGGCTGCCGTTAGTGCCGCCGGGCGCGCCTGCGGCACCGGCTGCGGGCGTACGATGCTTGTACCAATACCAGCCGCCGCCGGCCAGCAGCAGGATCAGCGCGGCGGCGATCAGTTTGCGGCGGCGCGAGGCAGCCTTGGGCGGCGGTGGCAGCTTAGCCGGTTGATGTTCTTCGGGGTTGGCCATGACCGGATCCTGGGAGCGACGCGTCAACAAAAACGCGTTTGAACGATTTTCGGGGTATGAGAGGCAGAAGTATGCCGCAACGCCGTCGGCACGTGCCGCTGGCAGCACGCGGCTTCATGCGCGATTACGCGCTGGCCGGGCGGCGTCGGGCGGGGCCGTCCTGACCGGCGACCGCCGGCAACGGCAACATAAGCGAAGCATAATGCGCGCTGGCGGCACCCATGTTTCAGCGCGGGCGGCCAATCTTACAGATCATTACCAGCAGCCCGGGTGTAATGCCCTGAAACAATTCGCCCGGATTGCCGCGCCCAGCCTAGCTATCATCTGCCTATGCGAGCCAATCAGCCTACCCAGATCCTCGTCGTGGACGACGATCCCGAACTCCGCGACCTGCTGCGCGAATACCTCACCCAGCAGGGCTTTGCCGTGTCCGTGCTGCACGATGGCGAAGGCTTGCAGGCACGCCTGGAGCGCGAGCGCCCCGCCCTGATCGTGCTCGACCTGATGATGCCCAAGGTGGATGGGCTGACCGCATTGCGCAACCTGCGTGCCAAGAACGACGACATTCCCGTGATCCTGCTGACCGCGCGCAGCGACGAGATCGACCGCATCGTGGGGCTGGAGATCGGCGCGGACGATTATCTCGGCAAGCCATTCTCGCCGCGCGAGCTGCTGGCGCGGATCAATGCCGTGCTGCGCCGCAAGCTGGCCCGCCCCGCGGCCGCGCCGGAAGACCGCGAGGGCATGGCCTTCGGGCCATTCCGCGTCAACTTCCGCCAGCGCTCGCTGGTGCGCAGCGGCGACCCGGTGGCGATCAGCGATACCGAGTTCGCGCTGCTCAAGCTGCTGTTGATGCACCCGCTTGAGGTACTGTCGCGCGAGCGCATCGTGGAGCTGATGTATGGCACCGCGAGCGGCATCAGCGACCGCGGCATCGACGTCCAGATCTGGCGCCTGCGCCGCCTGCTCGACGAAGACGCCCAGCGTCCCCGCTACATCCAGACGGTACGGGGGCGCGGTTACACCTTTGTGCCCGACGAAGCCGAAGACATTGCCCAATGAAGCTGCGCATCGATACGCTGTTCGGACGCATCGCGCTGCTGATCGCAGCGGTGCTGGTGCTGAGCCATTTCTCCTGGCTCGCGATCCTGCGCATGGATCGCCGCCAGCAGCAGGTGGATTACTCCGTCGAGCAGATGATGTTCCAGTTCGAGAGCATCCAGCGCGCGCTTGCCGCTCAGCCGCCCATCAAGCTGCCAAGCCTGGTGGAAGTGGCCAGCGAGGCCAGCGCGGCCGAGCACACCGTGGCGGCCAAGGGCCGCGCGCGGCGGCTGGTCGAGCAGTTCTCTCAGCGCATGCCGCCCGGGACCCAGGTACGGCTCGAGGAAGACCAGACCACGCGCATCTGGGTCAAGCTGCCGCACCGGCAGGACTGGATCGCGATGCCGGCGCTGTGGGTGGTCAACCCGCCACCCGACAACCGCCTGTTGCCAGGCGTGATCCTGGTGGTCGGTGTCGCCATGGCCGTGGCCCTGCTGATTGCCTGGCAGATCCAGCGCCCGGTGCGCGACATGGCGGCTGCGGCCGAGCAGCTGTCGCGCCAGCACGCCGTCAAGCCGCTGCGTGAGCGCGGCCCGCACGAGCTGCGCCAGTTGATCGTGCGCTTCAACCGCATGATGGCTGACCTGACCCGCATCGACCAGGAGCGCAATACGATGCTTGCCGGCATCGCCCACGATCTCAAGACGCCGCTGGCGCGGTTGCGGTTGCGCGCGGAGATGCTGGCCGACCCCAAGGCCGCAGCCGGCGTCACGCGCGATGTCGAGTCCATGTCCGCCATCGTCGAGCAGTTCCTGACCTTTGCCCAAAGCGGCGAACCCGCGGCGCGGCCGGTGCCGGTCGATCGCCGCATCGGCGAGCTGGCCGCCTCGCTGGCCGAGCAGGACAAGCCGGTGGAGGTCTCGCTGATGGCAGGCGAGGGCTTCCGCATGATCGCCACCCAGCTCGACCGTATCGTCGGCAACCTGATCGACAACGCCTATGCCTACGGGGCAGCGCCGGTGCTGCTCAGCACCTCGCGCCAGGCCGACGGCTGGCACATGGTGGTGGAGGACCATGGCGAAGGCATTCCGCCTGACGCTATGGAAAAGGTCACCCTGCCGTTCGTGCGGCTGGACCCGGCGCGCGGCGGCAATGCGCACTCGGGCCTGGGCCTGGCCATCGTCGACCGGCTGGTGCGCCAGGCGGGCGGCCGCCTGGTGCTGGCAAACCGGGACGAGGGCGGCCTGCGGGTGGAAATGGTGTTTCCGTTCGCGGCGCTGGCACAAGCGGCCTGAGCGTCGGCCGCCGGACGGCGGCGTCCCGGCTCGTATCAGATCTGGAACACATTCAGGCGGTTTTCCCCTGCACGGGGGCTGCCTGCTGACGCCATGGCCACGCCGGCCATACGCTGGCTTGCGTGGTACGCAGCTTGCTGCGAGTAGTTGCTCAGTGCGCTTAGGCAACGCGTAGCGCCAATCCAGTGGATCAGGAGACGCATCATGGCAACTTTCGTCACGCTTCTAAACTTCACCGACCAGGGAATCCGTACCGTCAAGGACACAACCAAGCGCGCCGCGGCTGTTCGCGAAATGGCAAAGGCAAGCGGCATCGAAATGAAAGATATCTTCTGGACGCTCGGGCAATATGACCTGGTAGCGACCTTTACCGCGCCCGACGATGCCACCATGACCGCATTCGGCCTGGCCCTGGGCATGGCGGGCAACGTCCGCAGCCAGACGCTGCGTGCCTTCTCCACTGACGAGATGAACGGCATCCTCAGCAAGCTGCCGTAGCCACTTGCCAGCCGGCATCAAAAAGCCCGCATCATTGTGCGGGCTTTTTACTGTCTGACACGGCGCTCAGGCGCCTGGCGCCTTTTTCTTCTCGCCGATGCGGCTTTCCTTGCCGGCCAGCAGCTTTTCGATGTTGGCGCGGTGCCGCACCACCAGCAGCACGCTGATCGCGAATACCGCGCCGGCGAGCACGTCCACACCCGACATCAGGACATAGAAGAAAGGCGCAAAGACCGCCGACACCAGCGCCGCCAGCGACGAGTAACGGAAGAAGAAGGCCACGATCAGCCAGGTCGCCATCGTGCCCGCGCCCAGCAGCGGGTCGATGGCAAACAGGATGCCGGCCGCGGTGGCCACGCCCTTGCCGCCCGCAAAGCGGAAGAACACCGGGAACAGGTGGCCCAGGAACACCGCCACCGCCACCAGCGCGATGCCCGTGTCGTCGACCCCGTACGCCGGGCCGAAGCGCTGCGCCAGCCAGACCGCCAGCCAGCCCTTCAGGGCATCGCCGATCAGCGTCAGGATGGCGGCCTTCTTGTTGCCGCTGCGCAGCACGTTGGTGGCACCAGGGTTGCCGGAGCCATAGGTGTGCGGATCGGGCAGGCGCATGGCCTTGCTGACCACGACGGCAAAGGAAATGGAGCCGATCAGGTAGGCGGCTAGTGCGAAGATCAGATTGGCCATGTGGGAATTGGGGGTTTTAGGCTGGCGGGATTGTAGCGTGGAAGGATGGATGGGGGGATGGGGGGGCGTTCGAGGGGGGTGGTGCTTTTGTCAGCGGCGATGGCGTTTGGACCCCAGTGCCGTACGACATTGCCCTGCGGGGGTGGTCGCTATTTCTTTGAGCGGCGTTGGTTTTTGGACCCCAGTGCCATACGACATCCCCCTGCGGGGGCTGCCGGTCACTTTTCTTTGACCGGCAAAGAAAACTAACGAAAAGAAAGCCGCCCTGCCGGGGGCAGAGCAATAAGGCTGTTTTTGCCTCTGTGGTTGCGTCGTACGGCCCGGAGTGTTGGCTGGCGGATCCTACCGACTCAAAGGACATCGCACTTGCATGACCCAATGGTCACGTGGTGGTGCCCCTGATCGCTTTGCTCGATGCGCGTTCGGGCATCTGCCGTTCGCGGTGCGCAGCGCCACGATCCTGCCTGCCTTGGTGGTTTCGTGGTTTTGTCTCTAGCGGCGGGTGCCCGGCCATTTGATGCCCTGCCGTACCGGCGCGAGCGGCGCCTTGCTTCACCCCCCTCTGGTTTCGTGGTGGGCACCGTGGCCCGTGCGCGAGGGCCGCGCTCACACCCACGGCGCTCGTCCTCCGAGACAAAACCACGAAACCAGCCACACCCGAAACGGCGCAGCACTTCGCACCGCGAACGGCAGATGTGGGAACGGGCACCGCACACGAGGTCAGGGGCCGCACCACGTAACCCATGGGTCATGCAGAAACGATGCCCTTTGGGCCGGTAGGATCGGCTAGCCAACACTCCGGGCCGTACGACGCAACCACCGCCCCACATAAGCCTGATTGCTCTGCTCCCGGCAGGGCGGCTTTCTTTTCGTTAGTTTTCTTTGCCGGTCAAAGAAAAGTGACCGGCAGCCCCCGCAGGGGGATGTCGTATGGCCCTTGGGTGCAAAAACCATCGCCGCTCAAAGAAGCAGCAACCAACCAAGCAAGGGCGATGTCGTATGGCTCTTGGGTGCAAAAGCCATCGCCGCTGAAGGAAACAGCGACCAACCCCGCAGGGCAATGTCGTATGGCTCTTGGGTGCAAACGCCATCGCCGCTCAAAGAAACAGCGCCCCCCATCACACCCTCATCACACCCTCATCAATCCCTCAACCCACACTCCACCACCTCCGCCCCCACCAACGTCTTCAAAACCTGCGGATCAATACTAACCAGATACCCCCTGCGGCCCCCATTGATATAGATCCGCTCCAGCGCCAGCACACCGGCCTCAACAAAAACCGGCATCCGCTTGCGCGTCCCGAACGGCGAGGTCCCGCCCACCAGATACCCGCTATGCCGCTGCGCCACCTCCGGCTTGCAGGGCTGCACGCTCTTGTGCCCGGTTTGCCGCGCCAGGTTCTTGGTAGACACCGAACAGTCGCCATGCATCAGCACAATCAGCGGCTGCGCACGCTCGTCTTCCATCACCAGCGTCTTGATCACCGCGTGCTCGTCCACGCCGAGCTGGCGGGCGGACTCGCCGGTGCCGCCATGCTCGACGTAGTCATAGGCATGCTCGCCAAAGGCAACGCCATGCCGCTTGAGGAACTGGGTGGCCGGGGTTTCCGAAACGTGTTTGGTCTTGCTCATGATGGATGACGGATCGCAATGACCGCGCGGGCAACCTAGCCGCGCGGATGGTGGTGCTGGTGCAGCTCGCGCAGGCGCTCGCGCGCCACGTGCGTGTAGATCTGCGTGGTGGAGATATCGGCGTGCCCCAGCAGCAACTGCACCACGCGCAGGTCCGCGCCGTGGTTGAGCAGGTGGGTGGCAAAGGCATGCCGCAAGGTGTGCGGTGACAGCGGCGCGTAGATCTCGGCTTCGCGGGCGTGGCGCTTGATCAGGTGCCAGAAGGCCTGGCGCGTCATGCCGTCGCCGCGCTGGGTGACGAACAGCGCTTCGCAGGCACGCTCGCCCAACAGCGCGGGCCGGCCTTCGGCCAGGTAGCGGCGCAGCCAGTCGCCGGCTTCGGTGCCAAACGGCACCAGGCGTTCCTTGTTGCCCTTGCCGCCCACCACGCGCGCCACGCCCTCGTTCAGGCTGATCTCGATGGTCTTCATCTGTGTCAGCTCGGACACGCGCAGGCCGCTGGCATACATCAGCTCCAGCATGGTGCGGTCGCGCAGGCCAAGCGGCGTGGCGGTGTCGGGTGTCTCCAGCAGCGCCTCGACCTGGGCTTCGGTCAGGGTCTTGGGAAAGCGCGGCGGCTGCTTGGCCGGGCGCAGCAGCAGGCAGGGATCGGCCGTGATCATGTGCTCGCGCAGCGCCCACTGGAAAAAGCGCTTGAACACCGTCAGCCGCCGGTTGGCGGACGAGGCGCGGGTTTCCAGGTGGCGCGAGGCGAAGTAGCCGTTGAGGGCGCTGTCGTTCACCGCCAGCAGCGCGCAGGTGCCCGAGGCATGCAGCCAGCGCGACAGCAGCGCCAGGTCGCGCCGGTAGGCGTCGATGGTGTTCTGCGCAAGGCCGTCTTCGAGCCACAGCGCGTCGCAGAAGCGGTCGACCAGGGCCAGGTCGGCGAGCAGGGCGGGGCTGTCCTCGGTGTCTTCGGTGTCGATGACGGCGTTGCTGTCTTCCATGTCGTCGATATGGCCGCTGTCGCCGCCGTTGTCACCGTCGTCAATCTGCGCAATGTCGTTCATGCCAGCATCACCCCTTCATGGCGCAGCAGCCAGCGTTTGATATCAAGGAAGAAGCCGTCGCCGTCATGGTTGGCAAAGCCGCCGATGCCGCTGGCGCCAACCACGCGATGGCAGGGAATCACCAGTGGGAAGAAATTCGCCCCGCACGCCTGCCCGACCGCGCGTGGCGCGCTGGCGATCTGCCGCGCCACCGCGCCATAGGTGGTGACCTTGCCACGCGGCACGTTCGAGATCGCTTGCCAGACCCGGCGCTGGAACGCGCTGCCGACCGGCGCCAGCGGGATATCGAAGCGTGCATCCGGATCGGCGTAGTAGGCCTCCAGTTGCCGCGCCAGGCGTTGCGTGACCGCGTTGGCCGGCTCGACGAGCCGCATGCTCGCGGGCAGGTACACGATCTCGCGGACGAATTCGCCGTCGGTGCGCACGCCGATCTTGCCGAAAGGGGCTGGGAGGATGGCGTCGAAGATGGAGTCCATGGCAGGGGTGGGAAGCGCGAGCCTGGATTTTAGAGCATGGCGGCGGCGCCGGGATGCGCGGTGGCGTGTGGGGCGCACCGCAGAGGGCCATGCAACCACTTGACTGGGGTTTCCCCTTCCTTGAGTTCTGGTCTGGCTTATTATTTAATTCAATCTGAATTAATTAATGCCGCAGCTAGATACACCGCCGTCGCCACTCAGCGCGCAACGTGATGCAGGCGGTACTCATAACAGCATTCGGAGACCACATGAACAGTGCCAAGGCCGGCCGCGGCGTGAATTCCGCCAGTTTGCGGCTGTACAACGAGCGCGCGCTACTGCTGGCGCTGCGGCATGCCGGGGAGGCGTCCAAGGCGGATCTCGCCCGCATCGCGCAGCTCACCAACACGGCGGTGGGCAGCATCGTGCAGACGCTCACCGAGGATGGCCTGATCCATGTGGCCGGCCGCCGCCAGGATGGGCAGCGTGGCCAGCCGGCCAGCCTGATCCGCCTGCAGCCCAAGGGCGCGTTCGGCATCGGGGTCCGGCTGGACCGTGGCAGCATCGAGTGCGTGATGGTGGACTTCGGCGGCGAGATCCTCGCCAGCCGCGCCCACCAGATGGTCCTGCCCCACCCGGAGCAAGCGCTGGCATTGGTGCGCGACGATGTGGCCGAACTGCGTGCGCTGCTTACGCCGGACGAGCGCAAGCGCCTGCTTGGCATCGGCGTGGCCCAGCCCTATAACCTCGGTGCCTGGCTGCGCGAGCTGGACTTGCAGGACGAGGCATCGCAGGCCACCTTCCGCGCCTGGGATGCCGTGGACTTTGCCGCAGCGCTGTCGGATGCCACCGGCCTGCCGGTGTTTGGCGAGAACGACGGCACCGCTGCTGCCGTGGCCGAGCTGTTCTACGGCAGCCACCACGCGCAGAGCTTCCTCTATGTCTTCGTCGGCCCGGCCATCGGCGGCGGCGTGGCGCTCAACGGAGACTGCGTGCGCGGCGTGTCGGGCAATGCCGGCGACATCGGCATGATGCCGGTGCAGCCCAGCACCCTGGCCTCCGCGCCGCGCACCGGCAAGCGGCGCGACATCCTGCTGGCGCGCGCCTCGCTCAACGCGCTGACGCGCCACCTGCGCCACCACGGCGTGACCATCGACGGCCATGCCGATCTGGAAGCGCAGGTGCGCGTCCAGCACCCGGCGGTGGCGCAGTGGCTGGACGACTGCATCGATGCGCTGGCGCCCGCCATGCAATCGGCGCTGGCGGTGCTCGACGTGCCGCTGATCATCCTTGACGCCGATATCGACGGTGGCCTGGTGCAGGCGCTGATCGAGCGCCTGCAAGGCGAGCTGGACGACGGCGCGCCCGAGGCTCGGCGAGCGCCACGCGTGGTGCGTGGCTGCTTTGGTGCCAACGCCGGCGCGGTCGGTGCCGCGTCGCTGCCGATGTTCATGAATTTCTCGCCGCGGGCCGACATGCTCAAAGGCGCATCCGCCATGATTCCGGAGGCCAACCATGCCATCGTCTGATCTGTCCGCTTCGTCTATTTCACCTATTTCGCCCATTTCGGCTGCTTCGTCCGATACGTGCGATACGTGCGATACGTCCACCAAGGCGCCGCTGCTGGCGCTGCGCAATATCTGCAAGACCTTCCCCGGCGTGCGCGCGCTGCGCAATGTCGAGCTCACGGCCTACGCCGGCGAGGTCCACGCCTTGATGGGCGAGAACGGCGCCGGCAAGTCGACGCTGATGAAGATCCTGTCCGGCGCCTACACCGCGGACCCCGGCGGCGAATGCCATATCGACGGGCAACGGGTGCAGATCGATGGGCCGCAATCCGCGCGCGACCTTGGCGTGGCGGTGATCTACCAGGAGCTCAGCCTGGCGCCCAACCTGAGCGTGGCCGAGAACATCTATCTGGGCCGTGCCCTGCAGCGGCGCGGGCTGGTGGCGCGCGGCGAGATGGTGCGCGCCTGCGCGCCCACGCTGGCCAGGCTCGGCGCGGATTTCTCGCCCGCGGCGAACGTGGCAAGCCTGTCGATCGCGCAGCGCCAGCTGGTGGAAATCGCGCGGGCCGTGCACTTCGAGGCGCGCATCCTGGTGATGGACGAGCCCACCACGCCGCTGTCCACGCACGAGACGGATCGCCTGTTCGCGCTGATCCGCCAACTGCGCGGCGAAGGCATGGCGATTCTCTATATCAGCCACCGCATGGCCGAGATTGACGAGCTGGCCGATCGCGTGACCGTGTTGCGCGACGGCTGTTTCGTTGGCACGCTGGACCGCGCGCACCTGTCGCAGGCGGCGCTGGTCAAGATGATGGTGGGGCGCGACCTGTCAGGTTTCTACACCAAGACGCACGGCCAGGCGGTCGAGCGTGAGGTGATGCTGTCCGTGCGCGACGTGGCCGATGGCCGGCGCGTCAAGGGCTGCAGCTTCGACCTGCGCGCCGGCGAGGTACTGGGGCTGGCGGGCCTGGTCGGCGCGGGCCGCACGGAGCTGGCGCGGCTGGTGTTCGGGGCCGACATGCGCACGCGCGGCGAGGTCCGGATTGCCGACCCGGCCAACCCGGCCGGCCCCGGCGGGCTGGTCACGCTGCCGGCCGGCGGCCCGCGCCAGGCCATCGATGCCGGCATTGCCTACCTGACCGAGGATCGCAAGCTGCAGGGCCTGTTCCTGGACCAGAGCGTGCACGAGAACATCAACCTGATCGTGGCCGCGCGCGACGCACTAGGCCTGGGCCGCCTGAACCGGAGCGCCGCGCGCCGCCGCACGGCCGAGGCCATCGACACGCTGGGCATCCGCGTGGCGCATGCGCAGGTCAACGTGGGCGCGCTGTCCGGCGGCAACCAGCAGAAGGTGATGCTGTCGCGGCTGCTGGAAATCCAGCCGCGCGTGCTGATCCTGGATGAGCCTACGCGTGGCGTGGACATCGGCGCCAAGTCGGAGATCTATCGGCTGATCAACGCGCTGGCCCAGAGCGGCGTGGCGATCCTGATGATCTCCAGCGAGCTGCCCGAAGTGGTGGGCCTGTGTGATCGCGTGCTGGTCATGCGCGAGGGCGCGCTGGCCGGCGAGGTGCGCCCCGCCGGCAGCGCGGCCGAAACCCAGGAACGCATCATCGCGCTGGCCACCGGCGCGGCCGCGCAGCCGGCGCCCGCATGGGCGGACGTGCCGCGCGCTGCCGCCGGCCATGCAACTAGCATCACGCTGCATTGAGGCAGGGCGCAGCCTGTGCGCCGCCCGCAAGAGACAGAACCATCGACGCCGGCCCGCAACGCTGCGCAGCCGCCGGCGCAGGAGACAACCATGCATGAATCCATCACACGTCCCGCCGCTTCCACTGGCGCTTCGTTGCCCGCGGCCACTCTCGGCCGCCTCACCACCCAGGAGCGCCTGCGCGCGCTTGGCATGCTGCCCGTGCTGGTGCTGCTGTGCATCGGCTTCTCGGTGCTGACCGAGAACTTCGCCGGCTGGCAGAACCTGTCGATCATCGCGCAGCAAGCCTCCATCAACATGGTGCTGGCCGCGGGCATGACCTTCGTGATCCTGACCGGCGGCATCGATTTGTCGGTGGGCTCCATCCTGTCGATCTCGGCGGTGGTGGCGATGCTGGTGTCGCTGATGCCGCAGCTCGGCATGCTGAGCGTGCCCGCCGCGCTCTTGTGCGGCCTGCTGTTCGGCATCGTCAACGGCGCGTTGGTCGCTTTCATGAAACTGCCGCCGTTCATCGTCACACTGGGCACGCTGACGGCGGTGCGCGGGCTGGCGCGGCTGGTCGGCAACGACAGCACGATCTACAACCCGGATATCGGCTTTGCCTTTATCGGCAACGGCGAAGTACTGGGCGTGCCCTGGCTGGTGATCATCGCCTTTGCCGTGGTGGCGGTGTCGTGGTTCGTGCTGCGCCGCACTGTGCTGGGCTTGCAGATCTACGCGGTGGGCGGCAATGCCGAGGCGGCGCGCCTGTCCGGCATCAAGGTGTGGGTCGTGCTGCTGTTCGTGTACGCGGTGTCCGGGCTGCTGGCGGGGCTGGGCGGCGTGATGTCTTCCGCGCGCCTGTACGCGGCCAACGGGCTGCAGCTTGGCCAGTCGTACGAGCTCGATGCCATCGCCGCGGTCATCCTGGGCGGCACCAGCTTCGTGGGCGGCACCGGCTCCATCGTCGGCACGCTGGTCGGGGCGCTGATCATCGCGGTGCTGTCCAACGGACTGGTGCTGCTGGGCGTGTCAGATATCTGGCAATACATCATCAAGGGGCTGGTGATCATTGGCGCGGTGGCGCTCGACAGCTATCGCCGCAAGGGCTCGGCGCGCACGTGAAGCGTGCGTGACCTGACCACCGGCTACTGGAGACACGATATGTCCAAGCAATACCTGGCGGCACTGGCGATGGCGGCAATGAGCCTGCTGTGCGCCGGCGCCGCCGCACAGAACGCGCCGGACGCCGCACCGGCGAGCGCGGCCGCGCAACGGCCGCTGAAAAAAGTCGGCGTCACGCTCGGCTCGCTCGGCAACCCGTACTTCGTCGCGCTGGCGCACGGCGCCGAAGCCGCCGCCAAGAAGATCAACCCGGATGCCAAGGTCACGGTGCTGTCCGCCGACTATGACCTCAACAAGCAGTTCTCGCATATCGATAGCTTTATCGTGTCGAAGGTGGACCTGATCCTGATCAACGCGGCCGACGCGCGCGCCATCGAGCCCGCGGTGAAGAAGGCCCGCAAGGCCGGCATCGTGGTGGTGGCGGTGGACGTGGCGGCGGCGGGTGCCGACGCCACGGTGCAGACCGACAACACGCAGGCCGGCGAGTTGGCCTGCGCCTTTCTCGCCGAGCGGCTGGGCGGGCGCGGTAACCTCATCATCCAGAATGGCCCGCCGGTGTCTGCCGTGCTGGATCGCGTGAAGGGCTGCAAGACGGTGCTGGGCAAGCACCCCGGCATCCACGTGCTCTCCGATGACCAGGATGGCAAGGGCTCACGCGAGGGCGGCCTCAATGTCATGCAGCTTTACCTGACCCGCTTCCCCAAGATCGACGCGGTCTTCACCATCAACGACCCGCAGGCTGTCGGCGCCGACCTGGCCGCGCGTCAGCTGAACCGCCGTGGCATCCTGATCGCGTCTGTCGATGGCGCGCCCGATATCGAGGCCGCGCTCAAGGCCAACACGCTGGTGCAGGCCTCGGCCAGCCAGGACCCGTGGGCCATCGCCCGCACCGCGGTGGAGATCGGCGTGGGGCTGATGCATGGCCAGGCACCCGCAAACCGCATCGTGTTGCTGCCGCCCATACTGGTCACGCGTGCCAATGTGAACGCGTACAAGGGCTGGGCCGCGCCGCGCTAGCCGGGCAGCGGTCCGCGCTCAACTTACAACCGAATCCCCTGATAGCCGATCAACCGATCAACCGACCAACCGACTGGTGAAACCATGCCAAACAATGCTGTAGGCGCAGTCCCCGAATTCGACTTCGTGCTGTTCGGCGGCACCGGCGACCTGGCCACGCGCAAGCTGCTGCCGGCGCTGTTCGATGCGCACTGCGTGGGCTCGCTGCACGCGCGCGGGCGCATCCTCGCACTCGGCAGCCAGCCGCTCGGCCAGGAAGCCTACCTGGCCATGCTCGAGTCCAAGGTGCGTCCGGCGCTGCCCGCTGCCGCCGCGGCCGAAGTCTGGCAGGCCTTTGTCGCGCGCATCCTCTACCTGCAGGTGGACGCCAACGCGCCGGAGGGTTTCGATGCACTCGCCGAGCTGGTCCGTGCCCGCGCTGCGCCGGTGGTGGTGTTCTACCTGGCCACCGGCCCGCAGTTGTTCGTGCCGATCTGCGAGCAACTGGCGCGCACCGGCCTTAACCACGCAGGCGTGCGCATCGTGCTGGAAAAGCCGCTGGGCCACGATCTGGCCTCGTCCGATGCCATCAACTCCGCGGTGGCGCAACATTTTGCCGAAGACCAGATCTACCGCATCGACCATTACCTGGGCAAGGAGTCGGTGCAGAACCTGATGGCGATGCGCTTTGGCAACGTACTGTTCGAACCGCTGTGGCGGCGCGAATGGGTGCGCGATGTGCAGATCACCATCGCCGAGGAAATCGGCGTGGAAAAGCGCGGCGCATTCTACGACGGCATCGGCGCGCTGCGCGACATGGTGCAGAACCACCTGCTGCAACTGCTGTGCATGGTGGCGATGGAGCCGCCGGCCAGCCTGTCGGAGGACGCGATCCGCGACGAGAAGCTGAAGATCCTCAAGGCGCTCAAGCCCATCGAGTTGAACGAGGTCGCCGAGAAGGTGGTGCGCGGGCAATACTGCCGTGGCGCGGCGGCCGGCGACGCCGTGCCGGGCTATGTGAACGAGCCGGCCGTCGCGCCCGATAGCCAGACCGAGACCTTCGTCGCCATCAAGGCGGAGGTTGCCAACTGGCGCTGGGCCGGCGTGCCGTTCTACCTGCGCACCGGCAAGCGCATGCAGTCGCGCGTGGCCGAGATCGTGATCCAGTTCCGCGACGTGCCGTACTCGCTGTTCCCGCGCCCGCTGGACCACGAGCCCGGCAACCGGCTGGTGATCACGCTGCAGCCGGAGGAAAGCATCCGCCTGCATTTCCTGGTCAAGCATCCCGGCGACACGCAGGCGCTGCAGCCCGCCACGCTGGACCTGCAACGCATGCTGCCGCGCGGCCAGGGCAATCGCAATGAGCGCAAGACCGGGGCTTACGAGCGGCTGCTGCTGGACGTGATCCGCGGGCGGCTCGGGCTGTTCGTGCGGCGCGACGAGCAGGCGCAGGCCTGGCGGTGGGTCGCGCCGATCCAGCAGGCCTGGGCGCAGAGCAATCTCGCGCCCAAGCTCTACACCGCCGGCACTTGGGGGCCGGCGGCGTCGAGCGCGCTGCCCTCGCGCGATGGCGCGGTGTGGCATGAAGAGCTGTGAGACGCGTTGTGAAGCCAGTCTGAAGCATGGCGACGCGCCGGCGGTTGCCGGCGCGGCGGCGAGTACAGGAGTTGATTCGATGTCCACGATGTCCCCGAAGTCCGATTTCCCAAGCACCTGGCAACGGCTTGAAGAGCATGCGCAGGTCATCCGCCATGCCCACCTGCGCGACTGGTTCGACGGCCAGCAGGGCGAAGCCCGTGGCGCCGGCTTCGTGGCCGAGGCGGCCGGCCTGACGCTCGACTACGCCAAGAACCGCGTCACCGACACCACCATGGCGCTGCTCTTCGCGCTGGCCGACGAGGCCGGCGTGAGCGCGCGGCGCGATGCCATGTACCGCGGCGAAGCGGTCAACACCACCGAGCGCCGCGCCGCGCTGCATATGGCGCTGCGCGCGTGGCCGCAGGACGGCTTTCACGCGCAGGGCGTGGCGGTGGCCGGCGACGTGGCTGCGGTGCTCTCCCAGATGGAGCGCTTTGCCGACGCGGTGCGCGGCGGCACGTGGCGCGGCTGGAATGGCCGCCGGATCACCGACGTGATCAATATCGGCATCGGCGGCTCGGACCTCGGCCCGCGCATGGTCTGCCGCGCGCTCGCGCACCTGGACACCGAAGGGCCGCGCCTGCATTTTGTCGCCAACGTGGATGGCAGCGATCTTGCCGCCGTGCTCGCGCGGCTGGACGCCGCCAGCACGCTGGTGGTGGTTTGCTCCAAGACCTTCACCACGCTGGAGACCATGGCCAACGCGCACACCGCGCGCACCTGGTTCCTGCGCCACGGCGTGCCGCACGCACAGTTGGCCAGCCACTTCGTCGCGGTCTCCACCAACCGGCAGGCGGTGGCCGCGTTCGGCATCGACCCCGCCAATATGTTCCCGTTCTGGGACTGGGTGGGTGGGCGCTTTTCGCTATGGTCCGCGGTGGGGTTGTCGATTGCGCTGGCTGTTGGCTTTGCGCGCTTTCGCCAGTTGCTCGATGGCGCCCGCGCCATGGACCGGCATTTCGCCGAGGCCGACGCGCCGCAGAACATGCCGATGATCCTCGGCCTGCTCGACGTGTGGTATCGCAGCTTCCTGGGCACCGGCAGCCGCTGCGTGGCGCCGTACTGCGAGCCGCTCGAGCTGCTGCCGGCCTTCTTGCAGCAGCTCGAGATGGAGAGCAACGGCAAGTCCGTGCAGCTCAATGGTGCCGCCGCCGCGCAAGGCACCGCGCCGGTGGTGTGGGGCACCACCGGCACCAACGGACAGCACGCCTACTTCCAGATGGTGCACCAGGGCTCTCACTGGATGCCGGTGGATTTCATCGCCGCGCTGGAGCCGGTGCACCCGATGCCGGGTCACCACGGCAAGCTGCTCGCCAACTGCTTTGCGCAAGGCGAGGCGTTGCTGCGCGGACGTACCGCGCAAGAGGTCAGGGCGCTCGGCGTGCAGGACGAAGCGCTGGTGCCGCACATGGTGTTCGAGGGCAACCGCCCCAGCAATACGCTGTTGCTGCAGCGGCTCGATCCGTATCATCTGGGCGCATTGATCGCGCTTTCGGAGCACCGCACCTTCGTGCAGGGCGTGCTGTGGAATATCAACTCGTTCGACCAGTGGGGCGTGGAGCTGGGCAAGCAACTTGCCGCGCCGATCGCCTGCGAGCTCGACGGCGGGCCGGCGCGCCCGCATGATGCTTCCACCGCCGGCCTGATCCGGCGCGCATTGGCCGCGGCATCGGCCTGGCAAGGCTGACGCGCGGCAGCGCACGCATACGGAAAACCGAGAAAGAGGATGCAATGACAACGACATCATGGCCAGCCTACGTCGTCTTTGGCGAGGCATTGACCGATATGGTCCACCAGGGCGGGCAGGACTGGCTCGGCCTGCCCGGCGGCTCGTGCTGGAACGTGGCCCGCGTGGGCGCGCGGCTGGGCGTGCCTACCGCCTTTGCTGGTGCGATCAGCGCCGACACGCTGGGCGACCAACTGGCCGAGGCCAGTGCCGAGGCTGGCCTGGACCTGCGCTTCCTGCAGCGCGTGGAGCGCTCGCCGTTGCTGGCGTTTGTCGGCGCGCAGCACCCGCCGCAGTACTTTTTCGTCGGCGACGACAGCGCCGATCTCTACTTCGACCCCGAGCGCTTGCCGCCGGGCTGGCGCCAGGCCGCGCGCACCGTGCACTTCGGCTCGCTCAGCCTCGCGCGCCAGCCGCTCGCCGCGCGCCTGTGCACGGAAGCCACGCAGGCCAGGGCCGCGGGCAAGCGCATCGCCTTCGATCCCAACTTCCGCACGCCCATGCGTGCGCCGGAGTATCAGGCCGTCTTTGCGCACATGGCTGGCCTGGCGGACTACATCAAGGTATCGGACGAAGACCTGCGCGGCCTGTACCCCGCGCTGGACGAACACGCCGCGCTCGCAGCGCTCAGGGCGCTGGCGCCGCAGGCGCGCGTGCTGCTGACGCGCGGCGCGGATGGCATGACGCTGTTGCATGGGGACGGTGCTTGTGAGCAGCCGGTTTTCGCCGTCGAGGTGGTGGATACCGTCGGCTGCGGCGACGCTGCAATGGGCGGATGGATGGCGGGATTGTTGCTGGACCCCGAGGCGACGCTGGCGCGGCAGGCGCGATGGGCTGCCGCTACCGCGGCGGTGGCGGCCACGCGTGCAGGGGCGTATTCGCCGGCGGTGGCCGAGGTGAGTGTGCTACTGCGCGAGGCGGTGGTTCTGGCCTCTTTGGCCTGATCGCGTTGGGTCGGCGTTGCCGTGCTTCCTGCCGTGTTCCCTGTCGTGCTCCCCTCTCCCGCGTGCGGGAGAGGGGCTGGGGGAGAGGGCGGGCGCTCGTTACGCCGTCGTGCTGGACAACACCACGGGCTTCGCTTCAGGTGGCTCCTAGCTAAGCCACCCCTCTCCCCGGCCCTCTCCCCCCTGAGGGGAGAGGGAGAGACAGCCGTCGTCATGGCGCGCGGCTTTGGCCCGCTCGCCGGCTTCGGCTAGTGCCGCGGGCTTGCCGCCAACATCACTGCTCCAGCTTGATGTTCTGCACCTTCACCAGCGTCTTCATCTTCTCGAATTCCTTCTTGATCTCCGCCGCATGCTCTGCCGGGGTGTTGCCCGAAGGTTCCGCGCCGGCAGTGCGCAGGCGCTGCTGGAAGTCCTTGTCTTGCAGCGCCTTGACCGCGGCTTCGTTCAGCTTCTTGATGACTTCGTCAGGCGTGCCGGCCGGGGCCACCAGGCCGTACCAGGCCGGGTCGTTCGGCTCTTTCAGGCCGAGCTCGCCGAAGGTCGGCACGTTCGGCAGGGAGTCGATGCGCTTGTTCCAGGCCACCACGATCGGGCGCAGCTTGCCGGCCTTGATGTAGGGCATCGAGGAGGGCAGGTTGTCGACCATGATCGGCACCTGGCCGGCCAGCACGTCGTTCAGCGCCGGGCCCGCGCCGCGGTAGGGGATATGGACCATGAAGGTCTTGGTCGAGACCTTGAACTGCTCGCCCAGCATGTGGCCGAAGGCGCAGGTGCCGGAGGTCGCGTACGAATACTTGCCCGGATTGGCCTTGAGCACAGCCAGGAACTCCTTGTAGTCCTTGGCCGGGAAGTTCGGGTTGACCGCGATGACGTTGGCCACGTTGGCCAGGTTGGTGACGGGCTTGAAGTCCTTGATCGGGTCGTACGACAGCTTGGGGTTGCAGGCCGGGTTGACCGCCATGGTGGAGACCGTGGAGATGCCGATGGTGTAGCCGTCGGGCGCGGCCTTGGCGATGGCGTCGGCGCCGATCGAGCCGCCCCCGCCGGCGCGGTTTTCCACCACCACGGGCTGGCCCAGGATGCGGCTCATCTGGTCGGCCGCGCCACGGCCCACGATGTCCGTCGTGCCGCCGGGCGCAAACGGGATGATCAGCCGGATCGGCTTGGTCGGGAAGCTTTGCGCCTGCGCCACGGAGGCTGCTGCTGCCAGGCCAAGGGCCAGGGCGATTTTGCTGGTTTGCATGAGATCGTGTCTCCCGTCAAAGGACCGGGCGGGGATATCCGCCCAAGGTAAAGAACGCCGGCGACGCTGCCGCGGTGGCGGGGCTTTGAAGCCGGCGGCGTGAGTTCTGGCGGGCGGGCCTGGAGGCCGCCCGGGGGCTAACCGCCCAGGAGCCCGCGCTTGAGATCCCGGTCGACCGGATGGTCGCCAAGGAAGATGCGCAGCACGGCCTGGTAGAAATCTTCGCCCGGGATCGGCTTGCCGCGCGGCGTGCCGTTGATGGCGACCACGGTGCCGCCATCGGGCGAAAAGTCAAAATTGATCACATCGCCCTTGCGGGCGGTGCCCATCTGCTCCATGGTCTGGCGCAACTGGAACAGGCGCTCGGACAGCCTCTGGAACTGGACCTCGCTGTGGTTTTCGCGGAGCCCTTCGTTCAGGGCCTTGATAAAGGCATCGGGTGGCACCTCGCGCAGCGGCCGGATCTGCAGGCGCTTGGGGCCGTGGGCGCCCAGCACCACGGTCGCGTTGCGCGCCTTCTCCTGCAGGTAAAGGGCGGCCACATAGCCTTTGATGATGAACATCGAGCGCAGGCCGGTGCCGTTGAGCTGCAGCTCCTTGCCGCCGACCCGGGTGGCGTCGTCGATCCGCATGCCCTCGATTTCGTTGGCGCGCGCGCGCTCCGGCGGCATGGCCAGGGCGGCGCCCACGCAGAGGGTGAGCGCCAGCAGGCTTGCGCGGCGGGCGAGCGGTTCGCACGCGAACGGGGTACGACGGGAAAACATAAAGGCTGGACGGTACGACGGAACGTGCCATAGTCCACGATTTCTGAAACAATACCAATTGGTATCTGCCCTAGGCTGCACTTGGCGTGCGCGGCGGCCATCACAATAACTAAAACCAAGCGATGTCTTCTGCTCTCTTGTTGGTGCCGGATTTCAGCCTGATCCTGATCGGCTGGCTGCTGGTGCGCTATTCCCCTTTCGACCGCGCGTTCTGGGCTGGGGTGGAGCGCCTGGTGTACTTCGTGCTCTTCCCCGCGCTGCTGTTGCAGTCCACCAACAGCGCCAAGTTCGATTTCTCCTCCACGTCGGCCATGCTCGGCCTGGCATTGTTGACCACCGCGTTCGGCATGGTTGGCGGCTATGCCGTCAAATGGGCGATGCGGCTGGCGCCGCTGGATTTCGCCTCCGGCCTGCAGACCGCATTCCGCTTCAATTCCTATATCGGGCTGGCGTTGGCCGCGCGCCTGGGCGGCAGCGAGGGCCTGGCCATGATGGCGGTGATCGTCGGCTGCACGGTGCCGCTGTGCAATGTGGCCGCGGTATGGGCGCTGGCCCGTCACGGCGAGACCCGGCTGTGGCGCGAGCTGGCGCGCAACCCGCTGATCCTCGCCACCGCAGGGGGCTTGCTGACCAACCTGGTGGGCCTGCACCCGCCCGAGGTGGTGGGCATGACGCTGGCCCGGCTGGGCTCCGCGTCCACCGCGCTGGGGCTGATGACAGTCGGCGCGGGTCTGCAGATGAGCGGGGTGACGGGGGCGGTCGGGCCGGTGGCGTGGTGGAGCGGTGTCAAGCTGGTGGCCATGCCCTGCTTTGCCTGGGCGGTGGGGCGCTTGCTGCCGCTGACCGAGCTGCAGTCGCAGATCGCGGTGCTGTTCGCCTCGCTGCCGACCGCGTCGAGCGCCTACATCCTGGCCGTGCGCATGGGCGGCAACGGCCCGATGGTGGCGGCGACGATCTCGGTCATGACCGTGGCGGCCATCGTCACCACGCCGTTCTGGCTGTCTCTCGTCAGTTAGCTCGTCAGTTAGCGGGCGCCTGGGCCAGCGCCCAGTCGATATGCTCGCGCACCAGCGGGCTGGCCTCGGCCTGGCGCGCGCCGAGCGCGGCGCGGATGCGCGTGGCCAGCGCCATATCGCCGCTGGCGATGGCCGCGCGCAGGCTGTTGCCCAGCCCTACCGCCAGGTTGCGCAGCCAGCGCTCATGGCCGATGCGGCGGATCGGGCTGCCTTCCAGCCGCTGGTTGAATTCCGCCTCCGTCCAGCCGAACAGCTCGGCCATGTCGGGCGCGTCGAAGCCATTGCGCACGTCGAAGTCCGGCAGGGTGGCGCGGTGGGCGAACTTGTTCCACGGGCACGCCAGCTGGCAGTCGTCGCAGCCGTACACGCGGTTGCCCATTGGCGCGCGCAGTGCCTCCGGGATCGCGCCCTTGTGCTCGATGGTCAGGTAGGAGATGCAGCGGCGCGCGTCGATCCGGTAGGGTTCCAGGATGGCCTGGGTCGGGCAGATATCGATGCAGCGGCGGCAATTGCCGCAGTGGCCGGGTTCCGGCGCGTCGGCGGGGAAGGGCACATCGACCAGGATCTCGCCGAGGAAGAACATCGAGCCGCCATCGCGGTCGAGCAGCAGCGTGTGCTTGCCGCGCCAGCCCAGCCCGCCCTGCGCGGCCAGCGCCACCTCCATCACCGGCGCCGAGTCGGTGAAGACACGATAGCCGAACGGGCCGATGGCGGCTTCGATGCGGCTGGCGAGCTGCTGCAGGCGGTTGCGCAGCACCTTGTGATAATCGCGGCCCCGCGCGTAGAGCGAGACCATGGCAGTGGCGGGGTCGTCGAGCCGGGCAAGTTCATGGGCGCGCCAGTCGTGTGGGCCCGCGGCGGGCAGGTACGGCATGCGTGCCACGATGGCGCGCACCGTGCCGGGCACGAGTTCGGCGGGACGGGCGCGCCGCAAGCCGTGGTTCGCCATATAATCCATGTCGCCGTGGTAGCCCTGCGCCAGCCACGCCAACAATCCTGCTTCAGCCCGGCTCAGATCCACGTCGGCAATGCTGAGCGCATCGAAGCCGAGCTCCGTGCCCCAGGCCCGGATCGAGCCCACCAGCGCCTCCAGCCCGGCAGCGTCCGTGCCTGCATGCACAACGGACGACGCCGGGGGCGGCGCAAGGCCAGGCGCTGCCCCGTGGGCGGCGCTGCTGGCAGGAGGGGGCGAGGCGGTTGGCGCCTGGGCTGCTCGGTCGATCATTCCCGAATTGTACGCAATGCCCCTGCTCCAAGAACGCACACTCAACCTGCCTGACGAAGCGGCCACCGCCCGGCTGGGCGCGGCGCTGGCCGAGGCCGTGCGCAAGCTGCCGCCCCAGACCGTGCACCTGCAGCTCTCGGGTGACCTTGGCGCCGGCAAGACCACGCTGTCGCGCGCCATCCTGCGCGCGCTAGGCCACGCGGGCAAGGTGCGCAGCCCCACCTACACGCTGTGCGAGCCGTATTCGGTCACGCGCGCCGATGGCTCGCCGCTGACCGCCTACCACTTCGACCTGTACCGATTCGCCGATCCGGAGGAGTGGGCCGATGCCGGTTTTCGTGATTGTTTTGCCGAACCGGCCGTGAGCCTTGTGGAGTGGCCGGAGAAAGCCGGGCGCTTGCTTGGGGAACCGGACCTTCACTTGTTGCTCCAATCGGACATCGGCGACGCCGATGACGCGGCCGAACGCCGTATCGTTACGCTTCGTGCCTATACTCAGACTGGACTTACCCTGCTTTGCGCATGCTGATCAAGCGACTCGCCACCGACCGACCCGACGATATCCAGCTGGCCCGCCGCAAATGGCTGGCGCAGTGCCTCAAGGCCGGCGCCGGTAGCGTGGTGCTCACGCTGGCCGGGCCACAGATCGCCTTTGGCGCCGGTATCGTCGCGGTGCGGGTCTGGCCCGCCGAGGAATACACCCGCGTCACCATCGAATCCGATGAGCCGCTAGCCGCCGTCCACCAGATGATCCACGGCCCCGACCGGCTGGTGGTGGACATCGATGGCCTCGATCTCTCGCCCACCCTGCGCGAGCTGGTGGCCAAGATCACCTCCAACGATCCCTACATCCAGACCGTGCGCGTGGGCCAGAACCGGCCGCGCGTGGTGCGGCTGGTGTTCGACCTGAAGGAAAACGTCTCGCCGCAGGTGTTCACGCTGGCGCCGATTGGCAGTTACCGCAACCGCCTGGTGTTTGACCTGTACCCCGTCAATCCGCCGGATCCCTTGTGGACGCTGGTGCGCGACACCGAGGACAAGCAGCGCAGGTTTGCCGCCACGCAGCCCCCGGCCGGCGCGGACGGCGTGTCCGGCGCGCCTGCCTCCGGCGAGGAAGACGCCATTGGCGCACTGGTGCGCAAGTTCGAGGACAAGGGCGCCAACCCGGTGCCGGCCCTGCCGCCGATGGCAGCGGTCAAGCCCAGGCCGCCGGCGCCTTCCTCACCAGCCGTGCCATCGGCACCGCCGCTGGCGCAGAACAACCCGCCTGCGGCCCTGCCTGCCAACAACCCGCCGGCGGACCGTTCCTTCAAGATGCGCCGCCTGCTGACCGTCGCGATCGATCCCGGCCATGGTGGCGAGGATCCCGGCGCCACCGGCGCGTCCGGCTCGCGCGAGAAAGACGTGGTGCTGCAGATCGCGCAGCGGCTGCGCGCCAAGATCGACTCCCAGCCCAATATGCGCGCCATGATGACGCGCGACGCGGACTTCTTCGTGCCGCTCAACGTGCGCGTGCAGAAGGCGCGCCGGGTGCAGGCCGACCTGTTCGTGTCCATCCACGCCGATGCCTTCCTCTCGCCGGAAGCCAAGGGCGCCTCGGTGTTCGCCTTGTCCGAGCGCGGTGCGTCCAGCACCGCCGCGCGCTGGATGGCCAACAAGGAGAACGCCTCCGACCTGATCGGCGGCGCCAATATGGGCAACAAGGATGCGCAGGTGGCGCGGGTGCTGCTGGACTTGTCCACGACCGCGCAGATCAATGACAGCTTGCAGGTGGGCAAGGCGGTGCTGGCGGAGATCGGCGGCGTCAACCGGCTGCACAAGGGCAGTGTGGAGCAGGCGGGCTTTGCGGTGCTGAAGGCACCGGATATCCCGTCGATCCTGGTCGAGACCGCTTTCATCAGCAATCCCGAGGAAGAGCGCAAGCTCAACGACGAGAGCCACCAGGAGCAACTGGCCAACGCCATCCTGCGTGGCATCAAGAACTACTTCGCGCGCAATCCGCCGCTGGCGAAGAATCCGTCGGTGTAAGAGTAAGAGGCGGCGCCTGAAAACAAAACGGCCGGCAACATCGTTGCCGGCCGTTTGCCATGCAGCGCGCTGACACTCTGACACTCAGGCGCGGGCGGTAGCCCCGTCGGGCAGCGCGTCGCGGCTGGCGTAGCGCGAGGCAATCACCGAGCACACGATCAGCTGCAACTGGTGGTAGACCATCAGCGGCAGCACCAGCAGGCCCAGCGCCGGATGGCCGGCAAACAGGATCTTGGCCATCGGGATGCCGTTGGCCAGGCTCTTCTTGGAGCCGCAGAACACCGCGGTGATCTCATCTTCCACCGAGAAGCCGAGGCGGCGCGCGGTGAAGGTGGTGGTGGCCAGGATCACCACCAGCAGCACGGCGGCGAGCGCCATCACGGCACCGATGGTTTCCCAGCTGTACTTGTGCCACAGGCCGGCGGCGGTGGCGTCGCAGAACGACGAATACACGATCAGCACGATCACGCCGCGGTCGATCTTGTTGGTGATCTGCTTCTTCTTGGCCAGCCAGCTGCCGATCAGCGGGCGGGCCAGCTGGCCGAGCGCGAACGGCAGCAGCAGTTGCAGCGCCACGCCGGTCAGCGCCTTGCCCAGCGGCATCGAGGCGCCGCTGGCGCTGATCACCAGGCCCATCAGCAGCGGCGTGACGGCCATGCCGATCAGGCCCGAGATGGTGGCATTGAAGATCGCGCCGGGCACGTTGCCGCGCGCCATCGAGGTCATCGCCACGGACGACGACACGGTGGATGGCAGCGCGCACAGGTAGAACACGCCCAGCAGCAGCTCGGCGGGCAGCATGTTGCGCAGGCCGAACATCAACGCCAGCCCGACCACCGGGAAGACGATGTAGGTGAAGCTCTGCACGAAGGCATGCAGGCGCCAGTGGCGCGCGCCGGCCACCAGCTTGTCGCGCGACAGCGCGGCGCCGTGCAGGAAGAACACCAGGGCCACGCCCAGGTTGGTGACCATGCCCAGGTGCAGCGGGCCGTCGCCGGCGCCGATTTGCGGGGCCAGCAGCGCGATGCCGATGGCGCTCAGCATGATCAGCACGAACCCGTCGATCAGGTCGTAGATTTTCTTGAAGGGTGAGAGGATGGCGGACATGACGGCAAGGTTGGATTAGGGTTTCGCCTAGCATTGGACGTCAGTGACGCCTAGAATGCAAATTCATTTATCGCATCCATTCATCTCATAGACGCATGAATTACACGTTGCGCCAGTTGCGGGTCTTCCTCGCCGTGGTCGGGCATGGCAGTTTCAGCCGTGCCGCGGACGCTGTTGGCCTGACGCAGCCCGCGGTCAGCCGGGGCGTTGCCGAGCTGGAAGAGGCACTTGGCGTGCGCTTGCTCGACCGCACCACGCGGGAGGTGGTGGTGACCGATGCGGGGCAGGCCCTGGCGCCTGCCATCGAGCGCCTGCTTGGCCAACTGGACGATACGCTGGAAGAAACGCGCCAGCTTGGCGAGCGTTATCGCGGCCGGGTTGTGATTGCCAGTGCACCCACGATTTCCGCGCGGCTGATGCCGCTGTACGTGTCGACCTGCGCGCGCCAATATCCGGATATCCGCCTCAGCGTGCGCGACAACGTGCAGGCCGACGGCCTCGAGCAGATCCGCGCGGGGGCCGTGGACTTTGGCGTATTGATCGATCCGTTGGCGCCGGAAGGCTTGACCATCGCGCCGCTGGCGACCGATCCGTTTTGCTTCGTGTGCCGGCGTGATCACCCGCTGGCCAATGCCGACTCGGTGCCGTGGTCCGCACTGGACGGCATGCCGCTGGTGCTGCTGGATTTCGCCTCGGGCAGCCGGCCCCTGATCGACCGCATTTTCGCCAGCCATGGCGTGGCGCCGAGCGTGGTGCAGGAGCTGGGGCATTCGGCCAGCGTGTTTGGCATGGTCGAGGCCGGCATCGGCGCTTCGGTCCTGCCCTCGTTCTCGCTGCCGTTGCCGGCGGCGTCTCCTCTGGTCTGGCGGCCGCTCACGCCGCGCGAGGAGCGGCGCATCGTCATGGTCTGCCGGGAGGACCGCTCCTTGTCGCCTTCGGCCGCCGCCGTGTGGCAGATGGTACAGAGCCTGCCATTGCCGGCCGAGCCGGCCATGGCGCAATGACGGGCACCCGCCTGGCTTGGCTGCTTAGCCGCTTAGCTGCTTAGCTGCTTAGCTCCTTAACGGCTTAACTGCTTAACTGCGCGTTGCCGTGACCATCACCGCTTCCAGCGCAAAGCTGCCGTCGGCCTTGACGAGGTAGTGGTCGCGTACTTCCGCCGGCGCCAGTTGCCACAGGTGCTGGATGGCGGCTACCGCCACGGGCGGCGTGCGCATGCGCTGCACCCAGGTGGCGAACTCCAGCTCGATGCGCCAGGCCGGCGAGACGCTGGCCGTGAAGCCCGCAGCCTCCAGCATCGCTTTCCACTCGGTACCGGTGTAGTCGCGGATATGCGACGGGTCGCGCAGCAACTCCACCGATTGCAGCCAGGTATCGGGCAGCGGGTCGTCCGAGCCGGCGATATCGATCAGCACGACCTTGCCGCCCGGCTTGAGCACCCGGTACATCTCCGCCAGCGCCGCCGGCACATTGCGCCAGTGGTGAGCGCTCATGCGCGAGATCACCGCGTCGAAGCTGGCATCGTCAAAGGGCAGCGATTCCGCGGCGCCCTGGCGGGTGCGGATGTTCGCCAGCCCCTTGTCGCGCGCTGCGCCTTCCACAACCGCCAGCATTTCCGCCGACAGATCGTAAGCCGTCACTTGCGCTGCAACCCCCGCTGCGGCAAAGCTGGCGTGGCCCGCGCCGCAACCCAGGTCGAGCACCTGCGCCGCCGGCAGCGCCGCCAGTTCCTGTGCAAGCTGCTGCAGGTCCGCGCCCTGGGCGTGGACCGCGCTGGTGAGGTAGGCGCTGGCGGTGGCGCCGAACTGGGCGGCAACGAGTTCTTGTTGTTGCATGTGGCTCTCCTGGCGGCAATGGCCGCTAGTGGGTTCTGGTGACCGGGGACCGGGGGATTGGTGACGGGGGCTTGCCCGCGTAACGGGTTCGACGTACTGTAGCAGCCTGTTTTCCCGGTACAAGTCAGGGTTTTATCCTGGTATAAAACGCACCAGCTTTTTAGTTTTTAAGTTTTTGAGCTTTTACCTGGCTATCTGCATTGCCCGCTCAGCCCTCCATGACAGAATACGCGCCCCCCGATCCCGCCAAGCCACACGAACTCACGCGCGAAGCTGTGCTGGGCCGCTTCCTGCGGGCGCACCGCGAGCGCCTTGCCCCGGCCGAAGTTGGCCTGGCCCCCGGCCGGCGGCGGCGCACGCCCGGCTTGCGCCGCGAGGAGCTGGCGCAGCTCGCCGGCCTGAGCGCCACCTGGGTGACGTGGCTGGAGCAGGGCAGGCCGGTAGCGCTATCGGCCCGCGCGCTGGCCAGCCTGGCCGGCGCACTGCGGCTGTCGCGCGCGGAACGGGCCTACCTGTTCGAGCTGGCGGGCCGGCGCGACCCTATGCAGGCGCAGGACGAACACGCGCCAGCAGCTGTCCTCGCGAGCGTGGAGGCCATCAACGGCCCGGCCTACCTGCTGGACCGGCAATGGAGCGCGCTAGCTTGGAATGCCGCCGCCGCCGACCTGTTCGTGGGCTGGCTCGATCCCGCCAGCGAAGACCGCAACCTGCTGCGCAGCATGTTTTTATCGCCGGGTTTGCAGGCATTGGTGGAGGACTGGCCGCACCGGGCGGCGCGGCTGGTGTCGGAGTTTCGCGCGCACAGCATCCGCCATGCCGACGATCCGCCGATGCGCGCGCTGGTGGAGGGCCTCATTGCCCAGAGCCCGGTGTTCCGGGTCGACTGGCTGTCGCAGGATGTGGAAGAGCGGCAGGGCGGGCGCCGCGGCTTTCGGCATCCAGTGCGCGGGCTGTTGCATTTCGAGCAGCTCACGCTGGTGCCGGCCGCCGCGCCGGGCCTGACGCTGGTGATGCTGATGCCGGCGTGAAGGGCGGCCGGCAAAGGCCGGGACGGCGTTACTTCGGCTGCATGCGGATGGCGCCGTCGAGCCGGATCACTTCGCCGTTGAGCATGGGGTTGGTGATGATGGACCCCACCAGCTTCGCATACTCGGCCGGGCGGCCCAGGCGCGACGGGAACGGCACCATTTTGCCGAGCGCGTCCTGCACTTCCTGCGGCATGCCCAGCAGCATCGGCGTCTCGAACAGCCCCGGCGCAATCGTCATGCAGCGCACGCCGTCGCGCGACAGGTCGCGCGCGATGGCCAGCGTCATGGCGACCACGCCACCCTTGGAGGCCGCGTAGGCGGCTTGCCCGATCTGGCCGTCGAAGGCCGCCACCGATGCCGTATTGACGATCACACCACGCTCGCCTTCCGCGTCGGGCGTGTTCTGCACCATGGCCGCGGCAGCCAGCCGGATCATGTTGAAGGTGCCGATCAGGTTGACGCGGATGGTCTTGTCGAAGGCGTCGAGCGGGTGCGGGCCGTTCTTGCCCACCGTCTTGTTGGCGGTGGCAATGCCGGCGCAATTGACCAGCCCGGCCAGGCGGCCCAGCGCGGTGGCTGCCGCCACGGTGGCTTGCCCGTCGGCCTCGCTGCTGACGTCGCAGCGCACGAACTTCCCGCCCAGCTCGGCGGCCAGCGCGGTGCCGGCGGCTTCGTTAAGATCGGCGATCACCACCTTGCCGCCCGCGGCGGCCAGCATGCGGGCGCTACCCTCGCCGAGCCCGGAGGCGCCGCCGGTGACGATAAATACGTTGTCGCGGATTTCCATCGTTGTCTTCCTCGCTTGGATGTGTGGTCTCATGGTTTTCTGGCGCTGCAGATACGGCATGTTGGCATAACGTTTACGTAAACGTCAATTCGGCGATGCTATCTCCGCGGATGGCGGCGGCAATAAAAAAGGCGACCCGAGGGTCGCCTTTTTTACCTGCAGCGCTGAATGCGCGGCTTACTTCAGTGCTTCGAACACACGCGAAGTGATATCTTCCACGCTGCCAACGCCCGCGATCTTGCGGTACTGCGGCGGTGCCACCTTGGCGGCGGCGTCGCCATTGGCGGCCCACTTGGAGTAGTAATCCACCAGCGGACGGGTTTGCTGGGAGTAGACGTCGAGGCGCTTCTTGACGGTCTCTTCCTTGTCGTCGTCGCGCTGGATCAGCGCTTCGCCGGTGATGTCGTCCACGCCTTCCACCTTGGGCGGGTTGTACTTGACGTGGTAGGTGCGGCCCGATGCCACGTGCACGCGGCGCCCGCTCATGCGCTCGATGATGGCATCGAAGGGCACGTCGATTTCCAGCACGTAGTCGATCGCCACGCCCGCTTCCTTCATGGCCTCGGCCTGCGGAATGGTGCGCGGGAAGCCATCGAACAGATAGCCGTCCTTGCAATCGGCCGCCTGCAGGCGGTCCTTGACCAGGCCGATGATGATGTCGTCCGACACCAGGCCACCTGCGTCCATCACCTTCTTGGCGGCCACGCCTAGCGGCGTGCCAGCCTTCACCGCGGCGCGCAGCATGTCGCCAGTGGAGATTTGGGGGATGCCGAACTTCTCGCAGATGAACTGGGCTTGCGTGCCTTTGCCGGCGCCAGGCGCGCCCAACAGGATCAAACGCATTACGGGTCCTCAGAGTTTTGAATCTTGTATGGCAGGGGGAATGGAAGGAGGGTAACGCCGAAACTTGACGCGAGGCTTACCAACGCCGTCGGGACGGCGCGCCTCAGGTCGGAGTCTGGTCTGTTGACGACCGGCACGCTGATGCCTCTGCCGCTGGCGGCGGGCGGGTACCGATCGGGCTCACTTTTCATCTCCCCACCGAGCCTTGGCCGGGCGCCCGGGCGCCCGACGGCTCTGTATCGTCAAGCATTATGCCATGAGGCGGCGCGAAATCGGCTTGCCGCTGCGGTGACATCTGTCATGACTTATGTCGTAAGTCATGCGATGACCGCCGCAGCCGGCGGCCATCGCCAAGTGCGCTCAGGGGCCTTCCTGCGCCATGGCCTGCGCCCAAAGCGCACGCACGCGGTCCAGGTCGGCCTGCGTGTCAACGCCCGGCGCGGGCACAGCCGCTGTTTCCAGCACGCCGATGCGCTCGCCATGCCACATCGCACGCAGCTGCTCCAGGGCTTCCGTCTGCTCCACCGGCGACAGCGCCAGCGTGGGAAAGCGCCGCAGGAATCCGGCGCGGTAGGCGTACAGGCCGATATGGCGCAATACCGGCATGGCCGGTAATGCCACCTGGGCGGTGGCTGCCGCCGCGGCCGGCACGCCGGCCCAGGCGTCGCGGGCCCAGGGGATCGGCGCGCGGGAGAAATACAGCGCGCGGCCGGCGGCATCGCACACCACTTTCACCACATTGGGGTTGAACACCTCGGCAATCTCGCTGATCGGATGCGCGGCGGTGGCGATGGCGCAATCGGCATGGTGCGCCAGGTGCAGCGCCACCTCGTCGATCAGGCTGGGCTCGATCAGCGGCTCATCGCCCTGCACATTGACCACGATGGCGTCGTCCGGCAGGCCTAGCCATGTCGCCACTTCGGCCAGGCGGTCGGTGCCCGAGGGGTGGTCGGCACGCGTGATCACGGCTTCGATGCCATGCGCCGCGCAGGCTGCTGCCACTTCGGGCGCGTCGGTGGCGACCACCGTGCGCTGCGCCGACGAGGCATGGGCGCGCTCGGCCACGCGCACGATCATGGGCTTGCCGCCGATATCGGCCAGCGGCTTGTTGGGCAGCCGGGTGGAGGCCAGGCGCGCCGGGATGACGACGGTAAAAGCGGGCAGCGACATGGTGCGAGCCGCTTATTCCGGCGAGACCAGCCGGCCCGGCACGGTCTGGCGTGCCTCATCGGCCAGCATGATGGGAATGCCGTCGCGGATCGGATAGGCCAGTTTGTCGACCTGGCAGATCAGTTCCTGGGCGGCGCGGTCATGTTCCAGCTTGCTCTTGCACAGCGGGCAGACCAGGATTTCAAGCAGCCGGTTGTCCATCTTGCGTTTCCTTGTTGTGGCCGGCGGCGGACGCGGCGCCCGGCGCTGTGGGAGCGGCCTGGGCATGCGCGGCGACGGCGCGGCGAATTTTTTCGATCAGGCCCGCGTCGATCACGGGCGTGGTGGGGACGACCCAGATCCGCGGGTCCAGCGGGTCACTGAGGCGCTCGCATTTTACGGCATCCTTCTCGGTGATCAGGATCGCATCGGCCGCCTGCGCGACAGGATCGCCGGCGAACGGGTCTTCGGCGAAGTCGTAGTGGTCCGGCAGGGGCATGGTGTCCGGCACGAGGCCGGCTGCGCGCAGGCTGGCAAAGAAGCGCTCGGGGTTGCCGATGCCGGCCGCGGCCAACACGCGCTGCCCGGCAAACGCCGACAGCGGCTTGGCCATGGTCGGGTCGGCCAGCTGCCAGGCATCGTCCAGCACCAGGCGCATGCCATAGACATCCGGCTGGCTCGGGCTGGGGCGGAAGTCCGGGTCGTTGATCAGGGTGGCGTCGCGACGGCGCGAGAGCGATTCGCGCAGCGGGCCGGCCGGCAGCAGCAAGCCGTTGCCGCCCATGCGCGAATCGAACATCACGATCTCGAAGTCGCGTTGCAGCTTGTAGTGCTGCAGGCCATCGTCGAGCAGCAGCACGTTGACGCCGGGATGCGAGACCAGCATGGTCTGCGCGCACAGCGCCCGGTCGGGGAAGACCCAGACCGGCACGTCGGTGGCGCGCGCAATCAAGAGCGGCTCGTCGCCCACGTCCTTGGCCTGCGAGGTGGGCTTGACCCGGCGCGGATGCTTGAGCTTGACGCCGTAGCCGCGCGAGACCACGCCCGGGCGCAGGCCGGCCTCGGCCAGTGCATGGGCCAGCGCGATCACCGCGGGGGTCTTGCCGGTGCCGCCCACGGTCACGTTGCCGACCACCACCACCGGCATCGGCAGGCGCGTCGAGCTGTACCAGCCGCGCCGGTATGCCAGGCGCCGCCAGCCGCTGACCAGGCCGAACACCCACGACAGCGGCAGCATCAGCCAGGCGAACCAGCCGCGGCGTTGCCACTGGGCGGTCACGAAGTCGGCAAGTGTGTTGCGGGGAGCGGGCATGGGCGTGGTAAGCAGGGCTGGGCGGTAATGCTGCGTTGAAAAGAGCAGGCGTGGGGCCGGGGACGGTAGCACGGCGCGCCGGCACGATGGCCTCATCGCGTCATCGCGAGGCCGCGCAAGCGAGCTACCCAGTCATTATGGGCACCTTGCGGCGCCCGCCGCAAGGTGCGGCTCGCAGCGGGGGATTGCATCCCCGCGCCGCGCCGCTCAGCGCGCCTGCGAGCTCTGCGTGGCGAAGGTCAGGCGGGGCAGCCCGGCCAGGCGGGCGGCTTCCATGACGTTGATCACGGACTGATGCGTGGCCTGCGCATCCGCATTGACGATCAGCACGGGCGGCTGGCCATCGGCCGGGCCGGCTACCTCGCGCAGGCGCTGGGCCAGGCTGGTCACGTCCTGCTGGTCCATGACCTGCTTGTTGATCGAATAGACACCCTTGGCGGATACGGATACCACGATCTCGCCGGGGCGCTGCTGCGCCTTTTCGGCGTCGGCGGTCGGCAGCTGGATCTGCAGCTCGGTATAGCGCGAGTACGTGGTCGTGATCATCAGGAAGATCAGGATCACGAGCAGGACGTCGATCAACGGGATGAGGTTGATCTCCGGTTCTTCACGCCGCTGGCGGGATCGGAAGTGCATGGCGTATCAGGCGCGGCGCTGCGGCAGGATGGCATCCAGGAAGGCGGTGGCGCGGAATTCCAGCTCAGCCACGTAATCGTCCACGCGCCGGCGGAAGTAGCGCCAGAAGATCAGTGCCGGAATCGCGATGATCAGGCCGAAGGCGGTGTTATAGAGCGCCACCGAGATGCCATGTGCCAGCTGCTCGGGGCTGGCGCCGGCGCCACCCTGGCTGCCGAAGATCTCGATCATGCCGATCACGGTGCCCAGGAGGCCCATCAGCGGTGCGACCGAGGCGATCGTGCCTAGTGCGTTCAGGTAGCGCTCCAGCTCGTGCGCCACGGCGCGCCCGGCTTCCTCGACCACTTCCTTGGCGGCATCGCGCGACGTATGGGGCTGCAACACCACATGGCGCAGGCCAGCGGCCAGCACGCGGCCCAGCG
This sequence comes from Cupriavidus sp. GW823-FHT07A04, assembly GCF_058794615.1. Taxonomy (NCBI): domain Bacteria; kingdom Pseudomonadati; phylum Pseudomonadota; class Betaproteobacteria; order Burkholderiales; family Burkholderiaceae; genus Cupriavidus; species Cupriavidus sp. GW823-FHT07A04. The sequence goes on along the minus strand of NZ_JBXAHA010000014.1, from coordinate 198,084 downwards.
GGGAGTTCTGCTCCAGCGTGTTGACCACCTCCGGCGTGGCGCGGCGCTGGTGCGCCACCGACAGAGCTTCGTCATACAGCTTGGGCGGCAGCACCTTGCTGCGCTTCAGGCTGAGGAAACGCTCGACGATCAGCGCCAGGGCGATGACCGAGGCGAGCAACAAGGGCCAGATCGGCCAGCCGGCAGCTTGAATGATGGAAAACACGTGGAACCCCGAGTCAACGGCTTGTGTGCTCATGCCAAGCGCCGCGGCCGTGCGCGCGCTGGCTATGTTCGAAAATGTTCGAAAAAATCAGGCGCCACTCTAACCCGCAGCACCGGGCGGGGCAAGACGCAGCATCGCGGTGTGTCTGCCGCGCATCGTGCGCGCAAGGCGCTGGAGGCGGCGACTGGCGGGATGTCCACATGGAACAGGGACAGTGCTGTGGATGAATTGTGGACAGAGGGCTGACAAGGCGGTCAAGTCACTGATTGATAAGGAAAAATTGTGTGTCGCTTAAAAAACGGGCAAACGGCGGGTGACGAGGACATCCTCCGCGCGCGCGCGAACCGCGCAAAACCGGAGTCCGCTCTATCCACATTAAAACAGGACAGTGCTGTGGACCGTTTGTGGACAGACGCCTGAAAAGAATGCTAAGTCATTGATTGGAAAGGTGAGTATACATAGTGCCTAAATAATGTGCAGGGCACGCCAGATGGGCTTCGCGGGGGCCTCCAACGCCCCGTGAATGAAAAAATCCCGCCATGTCTCCCCCTTTCCACATTCCGCCGGGACAGTCTTGTGGACGGGTTGTGGAAAACTATCTGAGAAGCTACTTAAGTCATTGATTGAAAAGCGCTTCATACGTGCTGATTAAAAAATGGGCAACAGCCATTTGCACGGTGTTTTCCAGTCTCCGTGCTCATGCTCAGGACATGGCCATGCCATGTCGCGACAAGGAGGCCTTGCGATCTCTTTTGGCTGCCGGATGGGCGTTTCCGGCGGGCAGGAAATAGTTCTCCACAGGCAGCGCGTTCTACCCAAGGTTGTCCAGAGTTCCTGTGGATAACTTTGTGAACAAGCCGGGGGTGCGGCCGGTAAGTGTTTGACGCATAAGGGGTTTGCTTACATTGCCTAAAAAATAAGACAGCCGAAAGCGCATAAGAATCAAAGGCTTGTGTCAAGTCATGGGGCTTTGCGGGGTTATTGCCTCCCCCACCCCAAGAGACTTGACAGACCAGTTATGCTGTGGACATGTCAATTCCACGCCGCTTGCCCGGCCGTGCGCCATGTCAGAACCGCTGAACTTTTCGCGTGAAACCCAGCCTATGGCCCCTCCCGGGGCGCGTGAGGCGATTCCCGTCGGAGAGCTGAACCACGCGATCGCCCAGGTACTGGAACGTAGTTTCCCGCTGACCTGGGTCCGGGGCGAAATCTCAAATTTCACACGCGCCGCCAGCGGCCACTGGTATTTCTCGCTCAAGGATGCGCGCGCCCAGATCCGCTGCGTGATGTTCCGCGGGCGCAACCAGCATGTCGACTTCACGCCGCGCGAGGGCGAGGCGGTCGAGGTGCGGGCGCTCGTATCCATGTACGAGGCGCGCGGCGAGTTGCAGCTCGGCGTGGAGGGCATGCGCCGCGCCGGCCTTGGCAATCTGTACGAGGCATTCCTGCGCCTGAAGGAAAAGCTCTCGCAGGCCGGGCTGTTCGCGCCCGAGCGCAAGCGGCCGCTGCCAGTCCACGCCCGCACCATTGGCGTGATCACCTCGCTGCAGGCGGCGGCCCTGCGCGACGTGATCAGCACGCTGCGCCGGCGCGCCCCGCATGTGCCCGTCGTGGTTTACCCGGTGCCGGTACAGGGCGCCGGCGCTGCGGCGAAGATCGCCGCCATGATCGACACCGCCAGCGAGCGCAACGAATGCGATGTGTTGATCCTGTGCCGCGGCGGCGGCAGCATCGAGGACCTGTGGTCGTTCAATGAGGAGAGCGTGGCGCAGGCCATTGCGCGCTGCGCCGTGCCGGTGGTCTCCGGCGTGGGCCACGAGACCGATTTCACCATCGCCGACTTCGTCGCCGACGTGCGCGCGCCCACGCCCACCGGCGCCGCCGAGCTGGTCAGCCCGGACCGCAGCCATATGCTGATGCAAGCCAGCCGCGCGCGCGACGCGCTGGCCCAGTGCATGCAGCGCCAGCTCGACCGGCGCGCCCAGAACCTCGACTGGCTGGCCCGCCGCCTGCGCAGCCCGCAAGCGCAGCTGCAGGAGCGCCGCCTGCAGGTCGACAACCTCATGCGTCACCTGCGCTCCGCGCTGCGCGATACCGTGGCCGCCCAGCGGCACCGCCAGCAGGTGCTGGCCATGCGCTGGGCGGCTGGCCGGCCCGATCTGGCCCAGGCTCAGGCAGAGTTGCGCCGCACCGCGCTGCGCCTGCGCGACGCCACGCAGCGCCAGGTTGAGCGCGCCGGCCAGCGCTGGCAGCGTGCCGCCGGCACGCTCGAGGTGCTGGCGCCGCAGCGCACCCTGGAGCGCGGCTATGCCGTGCTGCTGGACCAGCGCGGACGCGCCTTGCGCTCACCGTCGGAGCTGCGCGCGGGCACCGTGATCGAAGTCCACCTGGCCGAAGGCGTGGCCGATGCCAGCCTCGCCAGCGTTCAGCCCCGGCTGGTGGAACGCTAAGCCCGGCGCGCGTCGGCGGACCGCCGACAGCGCTTGCATATCGATCAAACTAATATGATCGAAGGGGCTTTGTTTGCCGCGTTTGCGCGGGTATGGCAAGTCCCCTACAATCGACAATTCCTGATCTTCAACCCCACAGAAAGAGACAGAACAATGGAACATACTCTCCCCCCGCTGCCTTACGCTCATGATGCGCTCGCTCCGCACATCTCCAAGGAGACCCTGGAGTTCCACCACGACAAGCACCACCAGACCTACGTCACCAACCTGAACAACCTGATCAAGGGCACCGAGTTCGAAAACTCGACGCTCGAAGAGATCGTCAAGAAGTCCTCCGGCGGCATCTTCAACAACGCTGCCCAGGTGTGGAACCACACCTTCTACTGGGACTCGCTCAAGCCCAACGGCGGCGGCCAACCGACCGGCGCGCTGGCCGATGCCATCAACGCCAAGTTCGGCTCCTTCGACAAGTTCAAGGAAGAATTCACCAAGACCGCGGTCGGCACCTTCGGTTCGGGCTGGGCCTGGCTGGTGAAGAAGGCCGACGGCTCGCTGGACCTGGTCTCGACCTCCAACGCCGCTACCCCGCTGACCACCGACGCCAAGCCGCTGCTGACCTGCGACGTGTGGGAACACGCTTACTACATCGACTACCGCAATGCCCGCCCGAAGTATGTCGAGGCATTCTGGAACGTCGTGAACTGGGACTTCGCCAGCAAGAACTTCGCTGGTTGATCTGGCGAGCGGTTGCCGCTGCACAAGACGTTGAAAAATGGCCCCTGGGATTCAGGGGCTTTTTTTGTCTCGATGGCGGACACGTGCCAGCGTTGGGGGCGCTACCCATGCTGCCGTTTATCCTGCCGACATTTCATGCGATTGCGTAGTCCTTGTCGATGCCCTCGCCTGGCAGGTTCGACGCCGGTGCCAGCGCCAGGTAGCGCGTACGCTGGTCCTTCCCCGTAAAGATCACCCGCGGCCAGCCATACCCGCCCGGCGCATACTCGTTGAAGTACGGTATGCGAAACCACATCCGGCTGTCGTGCACGTAGTCGTCGTACAGGGCGATGGCGGCCTTGTCCAGCCTCGCGACGGCTTCCGGGGAGGTGTGTTGCCTCAGGAAGGGCACGACCCCCGCCATCGGAGCCGCCAGGATATTGTCATCCGGGTTATAGGATTTGAAGAGGGTCGAGCGCCCGAATGGAACGCGAACCCGCTCGTCTTGAGGGTGACAGCCTCAGAATCGGCGCCGGGTTGTTTCGCGCCATTGCGAGCGAACTTGAAATGGCCGTCAAACACATCGAGATCGATCGCGGAGCGGCTCGAATCGGCCCGGCCGACCGACGCCACGGTGTCGAACAGACCAAGGAAGTTGACCTCGTAGGGCAGGGCGCGCTGCCCGGACTGCTCGCTGAGCGCTCCACCCTTGCCCCATTCGTTGATCAGCTTGTGGACAAAGACGCGCCCGGACGCCGCGCCTCGCGAGAACCCGAACACGTTGATTCAGATCTTCCTGATACTTCGGTTCCGTGGGCCGTCATCGATGCGGTTGCTGTGGGTGATGCCCAGCACGCGGATCCGGTCTGTGAGCTTGGACGCATTGCCTTTTGCGACGGCGTCGCACACAACCCTAGCCTTCTCGTAGGATATGAATGACTTCCTCTCATCTCTCGTGATCGCCTAGTGCACGGCATCTAGCACGCGGATCATGCCCCAGACGCAGCGCTGGTCGAAGCCCCGGCCCCGGCATCAGTTCCGGCCATCGCACTACCGTCAATTGAGACCTCCCTCTCGGTACTTGAGATTCCATTCGTCGTCGGCCACAAGACTCCGTCACGGTTTCCGACTCCCCATACGCGCACGGGACCTGCGGCGCGCTCCTGACCAAAGGAGCGCTAGCAGACCAAGCGACGACAAAATGCGATCGCCGGCCAGCATCTCCGATGGCAAGGCATGCCACGCAGCGTTCGGATTACGATGATGCTGCAGGTGAAGGTTGATGTGATATGGCCAGATGAAAAGCCGCCCAAGCCATCCCACGTGCCACGCGTAGGTCCAGTGGTCCCAGCCCGGAGTGACGTCCGGTCCGCCGCTGTGCTCCGCGAAGCTGCGTATCTTTTGCAACAGGACACCGCCGGTGAAGAGCGGTCCGAACCATAGCGCGGCAAGCAACGCCAGCGTTTGCACCGAACACAAGTCAGCCAGGATCGCTAGGATGACGCCCCACGTTATCGCCGCGGCCAGCAGCGGGCCGGTCGGCCGGACGAGTTGCCCACCGGCTTTCCGGTAAGCGCGCATCGTGCGCAACGTGTTGAGCATCAATACGTCGCCGAGCAACTGCCTGACGAGCGATATCGTATCGAGCGGCCGGAAGCGCCACGGCTGGTTTCGATACAAAAAGCGGCGCTCTGGATCATGTTCGGTGCCGACATGCCGATGATGCGCAAGATGCAGGGGGCGATAGAATTCGATTGGGACCGTACCAGGCACGCCAATCGCGACATTGATCAGAAAATCGTTGCAGCGCCGATGCCGGCTCAGATGGTAGTGCGCGGCATCGTGGTACAGGATGAAGAGCGCGTGCTGCCGCGTAGCAATGATGGTGAAGGCCACCGGATAAAGCCACCAGTCGTCGGCGGCAAGCGCAACGCGCAGCGTCACGACAATGCATAGCCATTCCACCAGGATCATTGCCATCGTGCGCAAATCCACGCGCAAGCACAGCAGGCCGGCCGTTGCCGCGCCGGCTAGCACGCCAACCGCCGCGCCACAGGCCACGTCGTAAAACAGATGCTGCCCGGTGGTCAGGACGGCCACTATCAGCAAGGCACTCCATATCGCGAAGAACCAGGCGCTGCGCTCACGCAGCATGGCCAACAGCACGCTAATCGCTACCGGCAGCGCAACATGGCCGCTGGGCAACGCCGCCAGCGGCGAGTCGATGCGATGCAGCCAGGCAAGCCAGCCTGAGTCGGCCACCGGCCGGACAATCGCAGTCGGCCAGAACAGATGGCCGACGAGACAGGCGATGGCGGCGACTGCCCCGGCAAAAAAGGCCGGCAGCAACCAGTCGCACTTGCGGCCAAGCCACACCAGTGTCGGCATCACCAGCAGATAGCTCAGATAGAGCGGTACTGTGGCCGGCAGGATCGGCGTCCATGTATCGAGCATGGAGGGGTGAACGATCCGCACCGGCCCCAAGGGGAAATGCGTAACGAAGAAATACAGCACCCCGGACACGAACAGGTAGGCCAGGAGCCATCTCATGGGTCTGGCCATGGACATCGTGCCGGTAGATTTACGACTCGAAGACATCTTCATCGCGGCAAGATTTCGGTGATCGGACGGGTATCATAACAAGCTGTCCAGTCATGCAAAATTCACCCATGCGCCTTCACGCCACGCCCATTGAGCGCGCCACCTTGAGCGCCGACCAGATCGATCGGATGTTCGCGCTCTACTCGGTGTCATATTGCGATGCCCGCCGGGATATCTTCGAACAGGATCTCTCGGACAAGACACATTGCATCATGCTGCGCGATACCGATGACGTGATTCAAGGATTCTCGACGCTGAAACTCTACACCGCCACATGGGGCGGAACTTCGCAGCGGGTGATTTTCTCGGGCGACACGATCATCGATCCGGCTCACTGGGGTAGCCAGCAACTGGCCTTCGCGTGGATTCGCCTCGCAGGCCAGATCAGCCGGCACGCGCCCGGCGTGCCACTTTACTGGCTCCTGATATGCAAGGGGCACCGTACTTACCGCTACCTGCGCGCGTTCGCGCATGACTACGCACCGCGCTGCGACGCGTCCACGGCGCCATCCGTCCAGGCACTGATGGATCATCTGGCGACCCAGCGGTTTGGCGCGGCGTATGACGGCGACACCGGGGTTCTGTCGTTCCCCACGCCACAGGGGCGGCTCGCTCCGGAGCTGGCGGAAGTGCCTGACGCCCATCGAAGGCTGCCGGATGTCGCGTATTTCCTCGCGCGCAATCCGCACTATGCAAGCGGCAACGAGCTTGTTTGCCTGTGCGAACTGTCGTCGACCAACTTGCGGCCGATGGCGCGCCGCTTGTTCTGCTCCACGTAGGCCGCACGATGCGGATCCGGCGCGCGCAGCCCGCGGACAATCCGCGCATCCTCGACTTCCTGACGCAGCATGCGATGCAGGGCGCCTTGCCGCTGCGCTTCGATCGCGCGCCGGATTACTTCGCCTTGCATCGCTGCCATGCCACCGATCACAGGACATGGCTCGCTGAGGGCGAACGCGGCGAAATGAAAGGCATTGCCAGCCTGGTCGTGCGCGACGGCTACCTGATGGAGCGAGTGCAGCCGGTTGCCTATCTTGGCGACCTGCGCCTCGTCCCGGACCGGCGCCTGTCACGCGCCTGGACGGAGGAAGTGCGTGCCCGTCTCGTCGATCTGGAACAGGATGCCGGCGTGCATCATGCCTACTGCTGCATGATCCGGGACAACCGGCTGGCGGCGCAGTCGCTGCTTGGCTCCAGGCGCGCAGGCCGCCTTGCGCTGTCGCACTGGCGCGGCTACAGCAACGTCTCGGTGTACGGCCGGCGATGCTGGCGTGCCGCACCGCGCACCGCCGATTCGGTCCGGATCGTGCAGGCACAGCCCCATCATGCAGATGCGCTGCGCCATTTTCTCGATACCGAATCGGCCCGGCAGCCATTCGGCTGCGTGTTCTCCGAGGCTGAGTTCGCGCGCCGGCTGCAGACCTGGCCCGATTTCGGCATCGGGTCTTTCCTGCTGGCACTCGACGCCCAAGGTAATCTGCGCGGCTGCGTCGCACCCTGGGATGCCGGGCGCATCAAGCGGATCGTGCTGGAGAGGCTCCCGCCATCCGTCCAGGCAATACGTCTCGCATTCAACGCGCTAGCGCCGGTCTTCGGCCGCCCCCGGATCGCCGCGCCTGGCGAGCCACTCCAGGACATCTACCTCACCCACCTGCACGTGCGGCAACGCGATCTCGCCGTGTTCGCCGCACTGCTCGATGCCGCCTGGGCAGGCCTGCGCAGCCGCTACGCGCTGATGCAACTCTGCCTCTACGACAACGATCCGCTCTGGCCTGCGATGGCGCCCTATCGCTTGACGCGCCTGCCGATGGATCTGTACACGCTGTCCAGTGCGAGCTACGCGCGCGCGCTCGATCTGGCATCGGCCGCGCGCATCCCTGGCTTTGAGATCTATCTCGTCTGACCTGATCGTCAGTCTTGCGCGAAGCCGGGCCTGCTCGCATGCAGCAGTTCGGCCAGCGCCAGCCAGAAGCGTCCGGCATCGAAACCCAGTCCGCCCAGGACTGGCTGGCCGTGGTCAAGGTTCGGCAGGCATAGCTGCGGCGTGCCGGCCAGCACCTGATGTTCGAGATAGAACTGTCCGTCGTGTGCGCAGCCGGGCCGGCGCGCATTGAGCCGTCCATGGTGGGCATCGAAGCGCGAACTGGGCTCAATCGACCAGCTGACCGCGTGTACGCAGTGCAGCTCGCGCGGCAGCCTCGCCAGCATTGGCGCGACGCAGGGGTCGCGACGGCTGCTGATGTCGCGCGTGCCCTCGGCTACCCAGCGTGTGCGCAGCAACCGGCGTGCAACGCTGTCTTTCCAGCCCGACCCGTCCGGTGCAGGCGTCGCGCCCCAGCCCATGATGTCGTCGACGATCGAGGCCGGACCTACCGGCGGCTGCACCAGCGCGAGCCCGTCGCAGCGCGCGCGAAGCGCGGGGTCACCGTCCAGCGCCGCCAGCATATCGATACCGCCCTTGCTGTGCGCAAGCGCAACGAAGCGCTCACCGCCGCGCAAGCGCGCACGCAGCGTCACCGCGATGTGCCGGCCTTGCGCCACCACGCCGCGCGACGAGCGCATCGGCAACCGCAGCACCCGGTAGCCCGCCCCGCGCAGCGCGAGGACCGCATCGCGATGGCAGCGCGGCAGCCCCTCCGAATACAGCCCCGCAACAAGCACCACGACGGTCGCCCGTGGCAGGTGCGCGCGCGCGCGTTCCCAGCAATCGACATAGCGCCCGGTCCAGTCGAGGCCCCCAGCCGCTCGCGCAAACGGCGTGGCCGGATAGTGCTGGCGCCAGTCGTCGAAGCCGTATGGAGTCCAGGGTTGCCTCACGGTCATCGCGCGTCTTGCGTAACTGGCCCAGTGGCGGTGTCTTCGCGTTGTTCCTTGAGATTGCGGCGGGCGGTCTCCAGTACCGCCCGGCTATCGATCCGGTTTGGATGAAACCAGGGTGCGAACCAGAACAGCCACGCCGGCAGCACGCGCGTGAACACGCCGGGATTGACGAACAGCCACCATTGAAGGCGCCACCACTCGCGCCAGTTGGCGCGTTGCTTGTCGCAGGCTGCGAGGCGATACATGAAATAGACCAGATCGAGCACGAAATACACAGACACGCCCAGCATCGCGCCACAGCGAACCAGATACCGCCGCAGCGGCCTGGGTTCGATCGCACGGAAGACGTCGAACGCGACGGCCTTGTGCTCGGTTTCCTCAACCGCGTGCCATTGCCAGATCGCAGCCATCTCCGGATCGGCGCCGTCGAGTATCGCCGGGTGGCGCAGCAACTGGTCGGCGAGGATCGCGGTATAGTGCTCGAGACACGCGGTCAGCGCCAGCCGCATGGCCGGCGAGGCAATCTGCAGGCTGTTCTGCTGGCGACGCCTGATCAGTGCCTCAAGCTCGTCGACAGGCGCGCCCTGCGCGGCGAGCCGCTGGTTGTACAGCCTGTGCTCGCGGATATGGGTCGCTTCCTGGTGGATGAAGCCCGCAATCTCGGCCGCAAGCGGCGTCCCGGCGGGTATCTCGCCGCGAAAGTGCTTCACGCTATCGATGAAGAACTTCTCACCGAGTGGAAACATGATCGAGAACGCATCGAAAAAGCGCGTGACGTGGCACCAGCCCCGGTACCAGTAGCGCGGCACGGGGCCGTCGAGCGTGAAACGCAGATCGCGGTGCGGGATTTCGGTGGGCGGCGTCACTGCACTGGGGGCGCGCGAGCGTTTGCTGAGGAGGCGGAGGCTCATATCGATCGAGTTGCCGGGCGTGTCAGCCGCTGGCCCCATTGAATGCCTGGTTGCTCCAGATAGCGGTGCGAGAGTGTACCAATGAACACGATCAGGCCGAACGAACCGAGGCCCGCCGCAGCCAGCCATGGTGCCGGGAGCGGTGCCGGACCACCGGCGCGCCATAGTATTTCATAGCTGACAAGCAGGATGGGAACGTGGCAAAGATAGATCGAGTAGGCGCGCTCGCCGAGCCAGCCAAACAGCGCCGATAGCCAACCCGTCCGCGCAGCGTCGCGATTGTCGCAGGAAGCCATCCAGACGAGGCCGGCAGCGCTGAACGCGATGATGCCAATGGGATAGCGCGCCGAGATCAGCTGTGCGCATACGATGCCCATATACAGCGCAAGCGTTACGGGCGCCACGAGCCCACGCATCCGGATGATCGCCGCCACGCGCAGCGATGCCGTGCTTCGGCCCAGCGCGTGTACCGCCACGCCAAGTACAAGCGCGTCGATGCGCAGGAACCAGCGCAGATCGAAGGCATGAAATGGCAGTGCATTGAGCATGAATACGCCGGCAAGCGCAACCATTACCAAGGCGCGCAGCCGCACCACAAGCAATACCGTGGCCAGCAGAGCGTAGAACTGCTCCTCGAGCGACAGGCTCCAGTAAATGCCGGTCAGTTGCGGCAAGCCGCACCCGGCGGCTGCGCCGCCGGCGTGGCAATTGGCCCAGAATAGATTGGCGTAGCCGAAGGCGCCGGCGATCGCGCCGCGCAACTCCACCGCGGGCTGCAAATGGCCGAAGGCGGTCAGGATAAAACTGAGTGCCACGCTGATCGCGAGCCATGCCCAGGCGGCGGGCAGCAGCCGCAACAGTCGTCTGATCCAGAATGCGCGCCACATCGCGCGATCGATGCGATCGGCAGCGCTGTCGGCCAGCAAGGAGCGGCTGATCACGAAGCCCGATATGGCGAAGAAAAGATCGACACCGCCCCAGAGCGACAGGCTCCCGACGGCGGCCTGCGCCTCGGGCAATGCCATTGCGCAATGCTGTATCAGCACCAGCATGATCGCGACGCCCCGCAATGCCTGAAGGCCCGGCAACCTTGGCAATGCCACGGCGCAACACAGTCCGGCAGCCTGTCCCGGCGCGCGCAGCGGCGCCGCCGGAACGACTCCGAGCCCATGCCGATCGGGTGAAACAGGGGTATCCGATGTATCCTTCCCGTACATTAATCTGCCTATCTCCTGTACGCGCACACCCAATATGCAAGACAGCGCCGCGCAATCGCACCGTTTCGACTTGGCTAATATCTTTGTGTTGGCCCTGCAAACCGCCGCATGGGCCGGGACACTCACGTGGTTGTCCAATACCGGCGCAGGTCCGCTGAAATGGGTGATCCTGATCCCGTTCTGCCTGGTCATGCAGGGGGTATTCTCGATGATGCACGAGACGTTTCACGGCTTCGGGCATCGTCGGGCAAGCGCGAATTATACGATGATGTGGTGGGCTTCCACGATGTTCGGCTCCTCTGCCACGCTGATTCACATCAACCACCTCGGGCACCACGTACGCAACCGCACGCGCGCCGAACGCGCCGACTTCGCCGATGTCGGCGAATCGCTGCTGCGCAAGCGGATCGAGTACTACGCGGCGATTCTCGGCGGCATTTGGCTCGGCGGATTCGTCGGCAGCCTCGTGCTGTCGTTGCTGCCGGCCGGCATCGCGAGCAACTGGTCCAAGCGCGGCGACGACAACACTTACGCCGCCGCGTTCAAGGATTTTTCCTTGCGCGATTTCCGGCGCATCCGCCTCGAAGTGATAGCCGGCGCCGCCGCATGGCTGCTGGCAGGCTGGCTCCTCGAGTGGAAGCCTGCGGTCGTGATGATCGCCTATGCGGCATTCGCGTTCTCGTGGTCGTCGCTGCAATGGGTCTATCACATGCGCACGCCGCTCGACGCGGTCGAAGGCACCTACAATATGCGCGCACCGATCCTCGTGCGCTGGGCATTCTTGAACTTCAACTACAACCTGACTCACCACCGGCTGCCGGCGCTGCGCTGGCAGCAGTTGCACATCGTGTCGAACGCGGCCGAAACGCGCCCGCTGTGGTTCGGCTGGCTGCAGATCTTCCTGCCGCCGCAACAACTGCCAGACGATCTCACGCAACTCGACAAGACCTACTTCTGATGCTTGCGGCCCCAAACGACACGCAGGCAGCCTGGCGGACGTTTTTCGCTGCCGCGCAACCCGCGCTCGATGGATGGCAGGCCGCGCTCGAAGCCCCGGCCGCAGCCCAGCAGCGAGTGCTGACGCGGCTGCTGGCGGACAACCGCGAGTCGGCATTCGGGCGTGCGCATGGCTTTGCCCGAATCGCCGACCCGGCGCAGTTTCGCGAGCGCGTACCGGTTCATTCCCATGCCGAGCTGCTGCCATGGATCGATCGGGCTCTGCGCGAGTCGCAGCCGGTGCTGACCGCGCAGCCCCCGCGCTTCTTCGAGCGCACGAGTGGCAACGGCGCGCAGCAGAAACTGATTCCATACACGCCAGTCTTCCTCGGCGAGATGCAACGCGCATTGACGATCTGGCTGGCGGACCTGTATCGCCAGTTGCCGGGGATCGGCGCGGGACGTGCTTACTGGTCGATGTCGCCGCCCTTGCAGAAGCAGTGCCATGCGCCCAACGGCATCCCGATCGGTTCGGCGAGCGACCTGGAGTATCTCGGCGGCAGCCTGGTCGCCGGACTCGCGCCGACGCTGATCGTCCCACCCCTCGCCCATGACGCATCCACCTGGCGCAGACAGACACTGCTCGCGCTGCTGGCCGCGGACGACCTGGCATTCATCAGCGTGTGGAGTCCGACTTTCCTGACCAGTCTGCTACGCCCGTTGTTCGATGCCGGCGACCCGGCGCATGCCGAGACGCTTGCGTGGCTAGATGCTGCCCTGCCCGCCCCGCGCAAGGCGGCGTTGCGGCAGGCGCTGGCGGCTGGAACCTGCGACGCCCTGTGGCCGCGGCTCGCCGCGGTGAGCTGCTGGATGGACGGACCCAGCCAAAACTACGCAGCGCTCCTGCGCGAACGCTTCCCGTATGTACGCTGGCTTCCCAAGGGCCTGTTCGCGACGGAGGGGGTGGTCAGCCTGCCGTATGGCAATGGCGAAGGCTGTCCGCTCGCAATCGAAAGCCACTTTCTGGAATTCCAGCTCGACGACGGCAGCGTACGCGATGCCGCCGCGTTGCGGCCCGGCGATACCGCGCAGGTCATCCTGACCACCGGCGGGGGCCTGTACCGCTATGCGCTGGCGGACCGCGTGCGAGTCACCGCGCTGGCAGGCCGCACGCCGCGCATCGAGTTCGTCGGGCGAGCGGGCGCGCACAGCGACCTGGCTGGCGAGAAGCTCGACGAGGACACGCTGGGCGCCGTATTCGCGGCGACCATCGATGCGCACGACAATGCATGTTTAGTGCCGTGTGTGTCGGCCGAGCCGCCGCACTACGTGCTGCTGGTCGCCAGTGCCGGGCAGCGCGACGCCGAAGCGCTGCGCACATCGGTCGAAGCTGCGCTGGCGCGCTCGTTCCACTACGCGCACGCGCGCCGTCTTTGCCAACTGGGGCCGCTGCGCGTGCGGCTGCTGGCCGGGCCGCCGACGCGGCTTGCCGACGCGCTCCAGAAGGCGGCCGAGCAGACCGGCATCCGCGCGGGCGACGTGAAACCCCGCATACTCATCAATCGACTTGCCACCGCGAATGCCCTCCTCGTTCTCACCGACGCCTGACATCCTGCCGAATCCAGGTTGCGAAACGGACCACATCGCCGCATTTCGGCCCGATGGCGCTGCGGCTGAAGAGCCCCGCGACGGGTTGCACGAACAGTGGTTCGTCGCCTGCACGAAAAGCGAGCTGCGGCGGGACAAGCCGCTCGGGGTGAAGATCCTTGGCCTTGGCATTGTCCTGTTTCGCCAGCGCAGCGGCGAGGTCACCGCGCTCATCGATCAGTGCGTACATCGCGGTACGCGCCTGTCCGCCGGCAAGCTTGCCGGCGATTGCCTCGTCTGCCCCTATCACGGCTGGCGCTACGATGCGCAGGGCCGGGTCGTGCATATCCCGACCATCGACGGCGTGCAGCCCGGACCCACGCCAACCGACTATCCGTTTCGCCAGCGGCGGTTGCCGGTGCGCGAGCAGGATGGCCTGATCTGGGTATATCCCGGTGCTGGCGACGCATCCGCAAGGCAGATATTCCGGATGCCGTTCCATGCGGACAAGCAGTGGCAGTCGTATTTCATGGTGAACAGTTTTGACGGCGACATCGGCATGCTGGCGCAGAATTTCATGGATGTGCCGCATACCGTATTCGTGCACGACGGCATCTTCCGCTCGAGCCGTGGCAGCGCGATGGAAGCCACGGTGGCATTGAAGGCGGAAAGCGTCGAGGTCACCTATCACGACGAGCACGACAAGATCGGCATGATGGACTGGCTCACCAACCCGCGCCGCGAGTCGCTGGTCCATACCGATCGTTTTTTTGCGCCCAACATCACGCGCTGCGACTATCTCTGGGGCAGCCAGTCAGGCTTTTTGATTGTCAGCCAGATCACGCCGATCGATGCGCGGCGCTCGCGTGTCTATACCTACATTGCGTACCGCTTCCCGCTGCCGCGCTGGCTGCTGCGCGCGCTACGGCCACTCCTCCATCTCTACACACACGTGGTGATCCAGCAGGACGTGCGGATCATGCGGGCGCACCGGCAAGGACTGGATAACGCGCCTGGCTTCAAGCCCCACAACGTGCGCGCCGACGTGGTTCATGTGGGAATCGAGCGTTTGCTGGCCGCCATCCGGCGAGGAGAGACACTGCCCGCAGCGGAGCGCGGCGAGAAACCGATGCGTTTCGAGCTTTGATCCGACTTGGCCGGCTTGCGCCAAGTCTCAGGTACCCGCCGGGGATGCTTGAAGACGGCTGAGCAGGTGCCGATGCACCGCAGGCAGATGCTCAAGCGCTAGCGCCGGGTACACGTGATGCACCTGATGAAAGCCGATATTGCGCGGAAACAGGACCAGTTTCCCCAGCCACCCGAAATGCCAGGTATGGGTCATCGCCCACACCGCCTCCTGGGAGCGCTCACCGTTCAGCACGTGATCGTGCTCGATCAGCACGCGATTCGCATTCATGATGCCGCCCAGAATCCACGGCAGCCCGTAATATGCGAAAAACGGCAACTGCCAGTGCACCACGACCGCAATTGCGATCAGATAAGCCACGCAGTGCGGCAGGTCGTTGCGCGCGCACGCAATGATCTCGGGATGGTGGCGCAGGTCGCGTTTCGAGCGCTCCTGCAGGAAGCCACGCGCATACCAGGGACGAAACGCCGGCCAAGCCAGCGCGAGCGGCGCGGTCAGCGCGCGCAGCGGCCACCAGATCGGCAGCAAGGCCCCGCGCAGCATCATCGCGCGCTTGACCCAGCCGCCACGCGCGGCGAGGCGGTGCAGATACGGGTCTTCGGGCGTGCAGACCGCGCGGTGATGGCGCAGATGGTGATAGCGCATCGCGGCGATCGTCGAACCGATCGGCCAGCCCGCCAACACTTCGACCATGGCAAGCGGCACGGTCTTGCGCCGCGACGGCAGGTGGCAGGCGTCGTGCAGGATTACGCCGAGCGCCTGCAGGCGTCCTGCGATCAGCAGCACGCCCGCGACGTACACGACCGGATGGAGGACCAACGCCATCCCAACCCAACACAGCGCGATGACGAGCCAGTCGGTGCACGCATAGCGCACGAGCCGCCACGGCTTGGCGGATGCGGCAAACGGTAGGACACAGCGCAGTTCTGCAGGTGTCGGAAAGATGGACATATCGGACATTCGATCGATGACGGACATACGCGAGTATGCGCTGTGGGTATATATGGTAGCCCGAGGTCGCCGGTCTGCAGAAGGTCTCTGTTGAAGATTCGCTGAATTTGCGAAAGAGTGCCTTGTCGCCCCGCTTTCAAACTGAGCTTTCGGCGCTAGAACTCGCACGTTCCCCCCTATCTGGCCGAAGAGCGCAACGCGGGGCACCTGGGTATCCTGGATCTCGTGAGTTTCGGAGCGGGCACCCACCGGCGAAGTGAGCTTGGATTCAGTTCGGTGGAGTGGGCATTGGCCATGATGCGGTCGGTTTCTCCCTTCGCTGGAATGGCAATGACATCAAAATGCATGGGACGATGCGCTCCCCGAACGGTTGGAAGATCACGAATTGTCCTGCGCCCAGCGCTCCACCAGCTCGGCGGGGATTGCCTGGAACACTTCATCGAAGCGCTTGCCGGTCAGCCGCTCGGCTTGCCTGAGCAGTAGCGCCACGGGGCTGCTGGGTTCATGTAGTTCGAACCATTGACGAGCGGTGCGCACGCCGGCCAAGGCGGCATCGCGGTCCCGCGGCATGGCGGCGGCGGCATGCTCGGTGGTCGCTATAGGGGAAAGACCACCTGCGGCACCGTCGCCTGTCGAGGCCGCGACGCTCAAATCGGGCCGCGGCGCGGCGGCGGCCACGACATTGCCCGTCATCGTGCCGAGTAGCTTGAGCAGCGGGCTCAGGTCAGGGCGGTCGTTCTGGAGGTTGGCTTTTGCCCAGTCGTCGATGGCAGCGGCATATCCTGCGGCTTCGTCCAATGCGAGGAGGGCGGGGCTGTGCTGCTGGCGCAAATCCTGCAATTGCAGGCGCACCGATTCCGGCGCCGGGGCGTCCACGGGCCGTGGCACACCGAGCGAACGCTCGACGTCCCGGACCTGCAGCCGTAGTGCGGCATTGCCCGTGATCGTCAACGCCCGCACGTCCCGCATCAGCCCGTCCGGGTCGGCCAGTGCGGCCAGTGCGTTGGCGCGCATGGCAGGATCGGCTTCGCCATCGACCGTCAACTGCGGATGGATCGCATCCGGCCATTTCGTCAGCAGTTGCGCCAGCGCCTCGAGGCCGTCTCTCAGCCCGGCCGTCTGGGCTAGCCGAGTACGGCACCGCAGCTGCAGCACCAAAATGCGGATGTCGCGCGTTCGCAAGAGCAGGCGCTGGCAGTCGCGCTCCAGCTCGGCCCAGTTGCAGGCTTCCGGCTCACTGACGAAGTCGCCGTACTGTGCGTCCGCCTTCGGAGCGGCCTTGGCCAGAAGCACGACGAATTCAGGGTCGTACTCCAGGTCATCGCCGCATGGCCTGTCGGGAGAGACCGGTTCCAGCAGCTCCGGGAAGGGAAATTCAGGTCTTGGCGCCGGCACGGGCTTGGTTTTGGCTTTCATGGTCAATGTGTCGCGTAGTGTTCGGGCTCGAACACCATGCCGGTGATGGCGCGGCTGCGATCCGGTTCGCCCAGCCACGTAGACCAGCCCAGGCGTTCCTGTGAGCCCAGGATGGCGGGTGGCGCCGAGTCAGGGATCACCTGCAGCTCGGCTTCCCAAACGAATTCATGGCCTACGAAGGCGCGCACCCATTCAATGAGCGTCGGAAGGTCCCGGCCGTTGGGCGTAAAGTTCAGGTACTGCTGCAGCCCGAGCGGACCGATCACCAGGCGGAACTTGTGCTGCCGGTCCGGTACCATCTCGCCAAGCATGGCGCCTTGCCCCATGACGCTGGGGACGCCCGGATGCCCCAGGCGGCTGTGTTCGGCCGGATCGATGGCGATCCAGTGCAGCACATATTCTTCCAGCCTGACGGATACCCCGAAGAAGTGCGAGAGCGTGGCCGCAATGCCATCGGGATTGCGTGCTTCGCGCACCTGATGCGCACCGGCGGCGAGCCGCGCGTGCGGGGGCAGGGGACTGTGCGCGATCTCTTCGGCTTCGTTGCCCGTCAGCCAGCCGATATAGCGGGAGAACACCTCGTCGTCGCGCCGATCGAGGCCCGCTGCGGCTTGCGAGCCTGCCCAGGCACGGTAGAACTGCGTGAAAGCGCGATGGTGAAACAGATCCAGAAAATCGGCGGTGGTGCTGTCCCGGTGTGTTTCACTGCGCTCCCGTACGATTTCCGTCAGGTGGATCGGCAGTGCCCCATTCGGCCCCAGCATGCCCAGGCCAAACAACTGCACCTTGAGCCGGCCAGGCAGCGGCTGCACCTGCGCGATCTCGCGGGGCGCGAATGTGAGCGCGGCCTGCTGGCCAGCCCGGAATGGCTCGTCGCGCGGCCGGCTGGCCTGCCCGATCGGGGGCAAGTCAGGGTGCCGGGCGGACAGATGCCGCAGGAGTCCCAGAAAGCTCAGCTTCCACGGCGCCTGGCCGGCGTAGCTTCCTGGCGGCGCCGGGGCCGTTAGCGCTGGCGGCGCGTTGTCGTCGTGTCCTTTGTACATGGCTACACGGCGCTACGGCCGCCCATGCGCACGGGCCAACGATGCACCAGGCCGCGTTGCATCGAGTGCAGTTCGGTCTGCGTGAAGACGTTGACTGACACGTGACGCGCCAGGAAATGCTCCAGCACCACGCCGAACAGGTATGGGCTGATGCCGGAGAAGCCGCCTTCGTCCACGGTAAGCTGGCACTGGATACCACGGCCGTAGATCAACGGGCCGTTGCCCGGCAGCCGTCGCATGACCGGCTCCACCTTCGAGCCGATCAGGCTCTGGATCTGCGCCTGGTGCGCCAGATCGTCGCTCGCCACGAAAAGCCGCAGCATGTCACGCAGACCCTGGCCGCCCGAGCGATGTTCCAGGTCGGTCAGCGACAGGTAGTTGAAGCCCAATAGCCGGATCAGCCGCCAGGCCATTTCGCCGTCCGCATAAGGTGGCCGAGGTGCCGACGGCGCGCGGATCAGGCCGATCCCGTCCACGGGGATGGATGCCGCCGGGGTCAGGTCGTGCAGGCCATTGCGCGGTACCAGATTAGGCAAGTCGCGATTGGTGGCCAGCGACTCCACCGACAGGTAGCGCAAGGTGTCCGGGTAAGGGGCCTCGTGCTGGTCCACCAGCGACACGAACAGCTCGGTACCGACGTATGCGGTGCGAGTGCCGTACTTGCGAGCCTGCTCCGAGAGCATCCGGCGCTCGCGCCGCAGGGAAAAGTAGCGGCCGTGATTACCCTCGTCACTGTTCAGCGTGGCAAAGAGCGGCTGAAAGGCGATGCTGGCGCTGTGCTCGGACTTTTGCCCGGATAGCTGCTTGACGGTGTAGATTTCGTAGTCGAGCGGATGCTGTCGGTCGGCGACCAAATGGAAGTCGGTGCGCCCGGGTGTGATCTCGATGCGATCGGTGCGTTTCGGGAACAGATTGACCACCGGTGTGCAAAAGAGCGCGAACTGATCCCGGTCGACCTGGCTGGTCAGATTGCCAGGCGGCTTTGACAGCAACACGACGATCTCGGCCTCCTTGCCGCGGATCCGGCCGAACCCTTGTGCCAGCTTGTTGAGGCCGAAGAAGTAGAAGCGCTGCGGGCATGCGAAATACTCATGCAACAGGTTGTGCCCAGAGAAGTTGTTCCACGGCAACGGCAGCGCGCCCTCGCCCGGACCCATGCCCACATAGCTGACGGCATCCTCTGTCACCGCGTAGGGGCGTTCGCTCATGGCGCCGGGCTGTCCAATCAGCGTGGCGACGCCGGCGCTGTGCAAGAGCTCGAACAGGTGCGAGGCGATCTGGTCGTCCCCGCACAGATAGACTGGCAACTGGTCCAGGCCGGGCAATTGATCGAAGTTGGCCTCGCGCGTGCAGCGCAGGCGTAGGCGCAGCGCTCCCTGTACCGTCAGGTGGGCAGGCACATAGCGCTCCAGCCCGCGAATGTCCGGTGGAATGCCAGTGAGCCGGGCTTCGGTGATTTCGAGCGGCCACAGCGTCAGCGGTTGCGTGGTCCTGAACTGGCAGGCCGTCTTCTCGCCCGGCGCCGGCGCGGCATCGAGCTGCGCGCCGCGCGGCACCTCCACGCCGCGGGCAAGATTGCCCGCGATCCGGCTGGGGCGGAACTGTGCGACAGCAATCGACGGCGTCGGCGCAACGTAGTTCGGGTAGACCACCTCCAGCAGCCGCTGCGTAAAGCGCGGAAACTCCGCATCGAGCTTGATCTGGGTGCGCGCCGACAGAAAGCAGAACGCCTCGATCAGGCGTTCCACATAGGGGTCGGCCACCTCGGTGCCATGCATGCCCAGGCGCCTCGCCACCTTCGGGTGCTGATTGGCGAATTCCCCGGCCAGCTCGCGCATGTAGACGAGCTCGCGGTTGTAATAGTCGAGCAGTTGCGGATCCATGGCGTCAGGTGGTGTGAATCGATTGGACGCTCATCCGGCTGGTTTCCAGGTCGAGCGAGCTTTGGGCAGTGAATGCCATCGGGTACGGGTCCATATGGATCAGGCCCTTGATCTCGAAAACCAGGGTGTTGTAGCGCTGCGGCGCGTCTTCCTTCAAAAGCGGCTTCACGTCCAGCGAGCCGGGAATGAGCCGGGGCTCGAAGTCCAGGATGGCGCGCCTGACGATGTTGACGATGTCGTTCCACTTGTGCTCGGACAGGTAACTGCCGGCGACCGGTGGTACCCCGTAGTTGATCGTCGATGCCGCGGCAGCGGGATAGCGCTCGCGGTCAATCTCATCCTCGCGGTTGGTGGTATTGAGCAGATAGGTGAGATCGCGCTGGATGATCTCGCGCATCTGGGCGCGCGTGACGGTGTATTCGTTCGCGCTTTCGGTCTGCCGTTGGGGCGCGTCGTCGCGCAGCCGGTCAAAGAGCGTCGGCAGCAGCTGCGTATTCGGGCGGCGTGGTACCCGCGGCGGGCGGTGGTCAGCCATGCCCGGCTACCAGAGTGAGGGTCGCCACATCGAGCATGGCCACATCGCCCGCATCCGTCATCCAGGTCTTCTGGCCGAATCCGATGACACCGGTTTCGCCCACTTCGGCCCAGTTGGTTTCGCGGGCGAGCCGGATGGCGTCGCTACCCTGCTCAGAGTTGGGGTAGCGCACCGGCATGAAGCCACGGCTGACCACACCGTCGGAGAGCGTCACGGTGGCCGGGCGCCACAGCAGATCGAGCAAGCCGGCAGGCTCGGCCAGCTCAAGCTTGTGCATCTGGGCAAAAGGCAGCCAGGCGTAGCGGCCCGCCGCCACGATTTCGCAGGTCGGGCCCAGGCGCGTGTCGGTGTCGGTGATCCACGCGAAGCGCACACCGTCGTGCATGCCGGGCGAGGCCGGGACCTCCGACAGTGCCAGGTTGCGGCTGCTATCGGCGGCGGCGATGTCACCGGCTTCGGTTTGTACGAGCGCGACGTGCAGCCCGGGCATCCAGGCCGGGGCCGGCAGCAGGGTGCCGGGGGCGCGCCGGCCTGCGAAGACCTCGCACCGGAACACCTCCGCGCGGATCAAGTCGCGGTAGACATGCGCGGTTTGCGCAAAGTCGGGTGCGAGCTGCGTGGCCACCTGCAGTTGCCGGAGCGCGCGCGTCCAGTCACCAACCACGCACAGCCACTGGAATAGCTGCCAACGGGAGTCAAATGAGCCGGGCTGCAGGCGCACCAGGCCTTCCGCTGCGCAGAGCGCGCCGGCGGCCGATCCGGTTCGGCGCAGGACTGAAGATAGCCCGGCGTCGCGTGTGCTTTCGGGGGCTTGCGTATCAAGCGCCATGATCGGGCTCCGGCGTTGGCGTTGGCTTTTGCGTTTGTGCCTGTGCAGGGCGGTAGGCGCTATCCATCGAGACGAGGTGGTGTTCGCGGCGGGTAAGGGGAGCGGCGACGTCACGGCGCCTGGTGGGCACGATGTCCCCTGCGAAGAGCCAGAGCACGTCCGGCGCAGGCGGGATCACAAAGAACGGGTAGTCATCCAGGGTCTGCGGGGAGCCAATCAGGGCGTTGATGTGGCCGGCGGTGGCAAGCATGTCCATCAAGCTGTGGGTATGGTCGGCCTCGCGTGCGAGCCTCTGCAGCGGGTTCCGAGCGGTCTCCGCCGGTACAACCGATGCCGCCCCAGTGGTGGCCCCCGGGTGGGCGCTCAGGTAGTCGGGATCGCGCAGCGCCGCCTCGGCCTCGCGTTTGAGCTGCTCGATCACGTCAGTCCGATCGGGGGCAGCAGTTTGCGCTGTGCGCTCGCCAGCGGCTGGTCTCAGCACCGAGAACGGATCGGCAGTGCCCGGGTGCATTCCGCCGAGCGCATCCCAAGGCCAGGGCGTATCGCTATCGCGGTCGAATCCGGGGTCGGTGGCGCCGGTCCCTGCCGGGAGGGGCTGCGAGTCGCTCATGACCTTGCCTCGCTAGTGATAGGTTCAGGAATGGACCCGATGATAATCGAAAATCACGGCTAGACAAAATGCAAACGGATGTCATTAATTGCGGTCTGCGCGATGGCTTTGAATTAAGGATCCGTTGTCCTAATGTTTTTAGGACTTGTCCTATAAAAACGCCGCTATTGTCCTATAAAACGCCGAAATTTTTCGGAATCAATATTGGGAAATTTCCGAATCTTTCATGTCTCGGTTCGTGAGCGTCGTAAATTACTGCGCCTCCATGCTGGACGTGATAGACGCGCGCTAAACGCGCGCGTACTGGCTACCTGAGGTTGTTTGACTCCCAGGGATCCACGGTGATCAGGCTTCCTGTCTGGTCAAGGAAGCCGCTTTGCGATGATCGCCGAAGGGGTTTACGCATCTAATGTTTTTGCCATATCCTAAAAAGGGGTTAATCAAGAACTCCATCGCAAGAACTCCATCGGGCAAGCGCAGTCGATCGCAGTCGATCATTCAAAAAAAGAGCAAGGCATCAAATGGACATTTCGCGTCAGGCGCTGTTCGGCCGACTCAATCCCACCCTATTCAAGGCGATCGAAAGCGCGACCGCCTTCTGCAAACTCCGCGGCAACCCGTACGTGGAGCTTGTGCATTGGCTGCACCAGTTGCTGCAGGCCCCCGATGGCGACCTGCAGCGGATCCTGCGCCATGCCGGCGCCGACCTGCCCGCCCTGGAAGCCGACCTGACGCGCGCGCTGGGCTTGCTGCCAGCCGGCGCCACGTCGATCAGCGACTTCTCGTTCCAGATCGAGTCCGCCATGGAGCGGGCGTGGGTCTACGCGACACTGGCCTTCGCCGATGACCACGTGCGCGGCGCCTACCTGCTGAGCGCACTGCTCAAGACGCCGGAATTGCGCCGTACGGTGCTGGGCATCTCGAATCAGTTCGCGAAGGTACGTGCCGATGACCTGGTCGAAGCCGTTCCCGCGTTGGTCGCGCAGTCGCCCGAAAGCCGGGAAGCGGCCTACGACGGCAGTGGCCTCGCACCGGCCACGCCTGGCGAGGCCAGCGGCGCCATGGCGCCCACGGGTTCCGGCAAATCTGCCCTTGGCCAGTACTGCCTCGACCTGACCGAGGAGGCCCGCGCCGGCCGGCTGGATCCGGTGATTGGCCGCGAGCACGAGATCCGCACCATGACGGACATCCTGCTGCGCCGCCGCCAGAACAATCCGCTCTTGACGGGAGAGGCTGGGGTTGGCAAGACCGCCGTCATCGAGGGACTCGCCCAGGCCATCGCTGCGGGCACGGTGCCGCCGAGCTTGAAGGATATCCGGCTCCTGAGTCTCGACGTCGGGGCGCTGCTGGCCGGCGCCAGCATGAAAGGTGAATTCGAGGCGCGGCTGAAAGGCGTGCTGGAGGAAGCCGCCAGGTCCCAGAAGCCGGTGATCCTGTTCGTGGATGAAGTCCACACGCTGGTCGGCGCCGGCGGCCAGGCCGGCACGGGCGACGCTGCCAATCTGCTCAAGCCGGCGCTGGCGCGAGGCGCGCTGCGCACGATTGGTGCTACCACCTGGAGCGAATACAAGCGCCACATCGAGAAGGATCCGGCGCTCACGCGCCGGTTCCAGGTCCTGCAGGTGATGGAGCCAGAAGAAGCCAAGGCTGTCGCCATGGTGCGGGGGCTGGTCGCCACCTTCGAGGCGCACCACCGGGTGTTCATCCGCGACGAAGCGGTGCGTGCCGCCGTCAAGCTCTCCCATCGTTATATCCCCTCCCGGCAGTTGCCGGACAAGGCCATCAGCCTGCTCGACACGGCTTGTGCCCGCGTGGCGCTGTCACTGCACGCCCCACCGGCAGAAGTCGAGCACCTGCGCCAGCAACTGGCCGCTGCCGACGCCGAATGTGCGCTGCTCGCCAAGGAAGCCGGCTTCGGCAAAGCAGATGCCGAGCGGATAGCCGGCGTACATGCCCGGCGCGCGCAGATCGATGCCGACCTGGCGCAGGCCGAAGCGCGCTGGGAGCGCGAACGAAGCCTGGCGAGCGACCTGGTCGCACGCCGGCAGGCGCTGGTCCAACCCCCGGCGATCGAGCCGGTGATCGAGCCGGCGAGCACGGCGCAGCCTCAGCAGTCTCTGGCTGAGCTCGAAGCCGACCTGCGTGCGGCGCAAGGGGAGGCGCCGCTTGTGTACACGGAAGTGGACGAAGCCGTGGTCGCGGCCATTGTCGCCGACTGGACGGGCATCCCGGTTGGGCGCATGGTCGCGGACGAGGTGGCCACGGTCATGCGGTTGCCGCAGACCCTTGGCACTCGCGTCATCGGCCAGGACCACGCGCTGGCCCAGCTCGGCGAGCGTGTCCAGACCGCCCGTGCGCAGTTGACCGATCCCGGCAAGCCGGTCGGCGTGTTCCTGCTGGTAGGCCCCTCCGGCGTCGGCAAGACCGAGACGGCCCTGGCGCTGGCCGATGTCCTCTATGGCGGCGAGCAGAACCTCATCACCATCAACCTCTCCGAATTCCAGGAGCCGCACACTGTGTCGACCCTCAAGGGCGCACCGCCAGGCTATGTCGGCTACGGCGAAGGGGGCGTGCTGACCGAAGCGGTGCGCCGCCGGCCCTACAGCGTGGTGCTGCTTGACGAGGTCGAGAAGGCGCATGCCGACGTCCACGAAGTCTTCTATCAGGTGTTCGACAAGGGCTACATGGAAGACGGCGAAGGGCGCCACATCGACTTCAAGAACACCATCCTGCTGCTCACCAGCAACGCTGGCTCGGATCTCCTGGCGAATCTCTGCGAAGACCCGGCGCTGATGCCGGAGCCCGCCGCGCTGCGTGACGCGCTGATGCCGGAGCTGCGCAAAGTCTTTCCGGCGGCGTTCCTCGGCCGCCTGGTGATCGTGCCCTACCTGCCGCTTGCCGCCGAACACCTCGGGCGCATCGTGCGCCTGCACCTGGGCCGCGTCGTGGCACGCATGCACGACCAGCACGGCATTGCGCTCACCTATGGCGACGCCGTGGTCGAGTTCATCGTGGCGCGCTGCCCGGTTGGCGAAACCGGAGCTCGCCGTTTGATCAGCTTTATCGAGCAGGTCGTCCAGCCGCAACTGGCTCGCCTGTGGCTGTCGGCGATATCGGAGAAGCGCCAGCTGGCCGCGATCGACATCCGGCTGGCGGGAGAGCCGCCAGATGCGCCCGCACTGACCTATCACACCGAGTACCGTGCCGGCCACGACGCTGTTGGGCCGGAATATCCCGAAGCCGAAGCGGCCTGACGCCGTGCGGCACGTCCTTGCAACCCCTCTTGTCACCCGTTGAGGAGACCTATGTCTGTTGTGAACAGTTCGCAGAAATTCATCGCGCGCAATCGCGCGCCACGTGTGCAGATCGAGTACGACGTTGAGGTCTATGGCTCGGAGAAGCGCATCGAGTTGCCCTTCGTGATGGGCGTCCTGGCCGATCTGTCGGGCAAGCCCGCCGAGCCGCTGCCGCCGGTCGCCGACCGCAAGTTCCTCGAGATCGATATCGACAACTTCGACGAGCGCATGAAGGCGATGAAGCCTCGTGTTGCGTTCGCTGTTCCCAATACGCTGGCCGGCGGCGGCCAACTGATGGTCGACATGACGTTCGAGAGCATCGAGGACTTCTCGCCAGCGGCGGTGGCCGGCAAGGTCGATGCGCTGCGGCAATTGCTGGAAGCCCGCACGCAACTCGCGAACCTGCAGACGTACATGGATGGCAAGTCGGGTGCCGAATCGCTGATCAATCAACTGCTGCAGGACCCCGCGCTGCTGCAGTCGCTCGCCAAGGCGCCCAAGCCCCAGGCTACCGATGGCGACGCCCAGGCGTCCCAGTCCTGACCGGAACGGCTTCTTGCCTACCTGAACAACCTTATCAAGCAAGGATTCCATGGCTTCCGCCCAACAAAAGCAACAGCAAGCCCTCGCGACCGTAGAGCAATCGGACTTCGCCGCACTGATCAGCCGCGAGTTCTCGCCCAAGACCGACCAGGCCCGCGAGGCCGTCGATCTCGCCGTCAAGACCCTGGCCGAGCAGGCGCTCGCCAGCGCGTTCACCATGAGCGACGATGCGTACAAGAGCATCGAGGCCATCATCGGCGCCATCGACACGAAGCTCTCCGAGCAGATCAACCTGATCCTGCACCACGAAGCCTTCCAGAAGCTGGAGTCGGCCTGGCGCGGCCTGCATCACCTGGTCTCGAACACCGAGACCGATGACAAGCTGCGCATCCGCGTGATGGATGTGTCCAAGGAGGACCTGCGTCGCACGCTGCGCCGGTACAAGGGCATCGGCTGGGACCAGAGCCCGTTCTTCAAGCGCATCTACGAAGAGGAATACGGCCAGCTCGGCGGCGAACCGTACGGCTGCCTGGTCGCCGACTACTACTTCGACCACACCCCGCCCGACGTGGAACTGCTGGGTTCGCTGGCCAAGATCTCGGCGGCCGCCCATGCGCCGTTCATTGCCGGCGCATCGCCGTCCGTGCTGCAGATGGATTCGTGGCAGGAGCTGGCCAATCCGCGCGACCTGTCCAAGATCTTCCAGAACCAGGAATACGCGCCGTGGAACAGCCTGCGCAACTCGGAAGACGCACGCTACGTGGGGCTGGCCATGCCGCGCTTCCTGTCGCGCTTGCCATACGGCATCAAGACCAACCCGGTTGATGAATTCGACTTCGAGGAAGACACCGACGGCGCCGACCACCGCAAGTATGTGTGGAGCAACGCCGCCTACGCAATGGCGGTGAACATCAACCGCTCGTTCAAGCTGTACGGCTGGTGCACGCTGATCCGCGGCGTGGAGAGCGGTGGTGTGGTGGAGAACCTGCCGTGCCACACCTTCCCGACCGACGATGGCGGCCTCGACATGAAGTGCCCCACCGAAATCGCCATCTCCGATCGCCGTGAAGCCGAGTTGTCGAAGAACGGCTTTATCTCGCTGGTCCACCGCAAGAACACTGACTATGCGGCCTTCATCGGCGCGCAGTCGATGCAGAAGCCGGCCGAGTATTACGACGCCGACGCGACGGCCAACGCCAACCTGTCGGCACGGCTGCCGTACCTGTTTGCCTGCTCGCGCTTCGCCCACTACCTGAAGTGCATCGTGCGCGACAAGATCGGGGCCTTCAAGGAGCGCGAGGACATGCAGCGCTGGCTCAACGAATGGATCATGAACTACGTTGACGCCGACCCGGCCAACTCCTCGCAGGAGACCAAGGCCCGCCGTCCGCTCGCGGCCGCCGAAGTGGTCGTGGAGGAAATGGAAGGCAACCCCGGCTACTACAGCGCCAAGTTCTTCCTGCGCCCGCACTTCCAGCTCGAAGGCCTGACGGTGTCGCTGCGACTGGTGGCGCGCCTGCCATCGGTCAAGGACGCTGCCTGAGCGTCGTCCGAAGCCTGAAATGTACCGGTAGTCCCACATCAGGCACCCCCGCCCCTGATCCCTTGGGGGCGGGGGCCTTGTTGTGGCTCTTGTCTGCAGTACCTGTCTTAACGTGAAGGAGTTTTGCAATGGCACAGGACATTTTCCTGAAGATCAACGGCATCGACGGCGAGTCGCAGGACACCTCGCACAAGAACGAAATCGAAGTGCTGGCCTGGGACTGGAGCATCGAGCAGCAGTCCACCATGCACGCGGGCAGCGGCGGCGGCGCCGGCAAGGCGACCGTGTCAGACCTGTCCTTCGACCACTTCATCGATCGCGCTTCGCCCAACCTGATGAAGTACTGCCTGACCGGCAAGCACATCAACGAAGCGGCGCTGGTCGTGCGCAAGGCCGGCGGCAATCCGCTCGAATACCTGAAGCTCACCATGACCGACGTGGTCGTCACCAAGGTGAGCCCGAAGGGTTCGGTGGATGACGAGTTGCGCATGCGCGAGAAGGTCTCCCTGTCGTTCTCCAAGATCAAGCAGGAGTACGTGGTGCAGAACGCCCAGGGCGGCAGCGGCGGCGCCGTGACCGCGGGCTACGACATCAAGGGCAACAAGGAAGCCTGATTGTCTTGACCGTGCCCGCCGGCCACGCTTGACGTAGCCGGCGGGATCGCTGACCTGATCTGACCATCAACGGACATGGCTCTCTCACTGCGCTTCGATGACCTCTGGCATGCCTATCCGAAGCCCGAGCACGGCGACGAGGCCGCCCTGCGCCGGTCCCGGCTGGCTTTGTTCCGCCAGATTGGCTGGGAAAGCCGCGTTGACGATCCGGCCTGTGAGAACGCCTGCGCGATCCGAATGAGCCTTGCGTTAATGGCGTGCGGCGTCCATGTGGACGGCAACGATCCGATTCTGCTCGGCCGGTACAAGGGCATGAAGATCGAGACCAGCCGGGCACGCCTGGCCGAGCGGCTGAGCGGTCCGGCTTACCTGGGCGCCCCTCGTCGGCTCGATGTCACGAACCTGCGGGGTCTGATGACATGGACCGAGCAGGGGATCATCGCCTTTGACGAGATGCCCGGCTACGACGGCGGGCACATTGACTTGCTGCGAAATGCCTGGCTGGCCTCGGCGTTCGAATCGCATGACCTGCATCGTGTGCTGGCAGCTTCGACGCGGCGCATGGGGTGGCGCATGGCGTGGCGCGACAACAAGCTCGGCTACGAGGACATGGGCTACGCCGACATGGCCGATGCGGATGGCAGCTACGAGTTCCGCTCAACGCTTTACTTCTGGCCACTGGCCTGAGAGATGACCTCATGAGCATGCGAAATGACGTGGAGAACCTCATGGGAAGACGGCGCCGGACAGTCAGCGTCTCCAGTGCAGCCATCCCCGATCTGCTCGGGCAGCCGCAGCTGGAATTTGTGCGGCTCTCCGGCCATGAAGGTTTGAGCGAACTGTTTACCTACAAGGTCGATCTGCGAGCGGTCTCGCCAGCGGCCGAGCAGTTCCTCGCCGAGGCGGACCCCGATGAAATGATCGGGCGCGAGATGACGGTGACGATCGAGCTCGATGGCATGGGCACGGGCCTGCTGGGCGGCATTGGTGCCGGGCATCGGGAGATCACGGGTGTCATCTCGGAGATCGAACAGGTTGGCGGCGCTGCGGAGAATCGCCTGTACCGGTTCACGCTGCGACCCTGGTTGTGGCTCGCCACACAGACTTCGGATTTCAAGCCCTTCCAGAAGAAGACAGTCATCGAGATCCTGGATGAGGTCCTGGCGGACTATCCGTTCTCGGTGGAGAAGCGTCTTGACGTATCGATCTACCCCAAGCTGGTCTGGGAAGTGCAAAGCGGGGAAACCGATGCCCATTTCATCCAGCGCCTGACCGAAGAATATGGCATCACGTACTTCTTTGAGCATGACGGTGGGCACCATCGGCTGATCCTGGCCTCCGAAACGGGAGCGTATCGCAGTTTCCCCAGTGAGGCCTATCACACGCTGCCCATCTATCCGCATGGATTCAAGGTGGATCAGGAACATCTGGTGCGCCTCGATCCGGTCAACCGCTTGCGCACGGGCAAGGTCACGCTGAATGACTATGACTTCCGCAAGCCGCGGGCGGACCTGACCACCGACAACAGCCAGCCACGCGAAACCGGCTTCGCCGACTTTGAGCGCTACGAGTACCCGGGCGACTATGTCGAGCCGGCGGTAGGCGACATGCGGGCGAGGATTCGCATGGAAGAGCGCCGTGCCCGGGGCCGGCGCGTGCGCGGTGTCGGTGCCTTGCGCGGCGTGGCGCCGGGCTGCACCTACATGGTCAGCAATCACGGCAATCCCGCGTTGAACCGGGAGTACCTCGTGACCAGCACGACGTTCGACCTGGAGGACGTCGGCGGCGAGTCCGGCAGCCGGCAGCGGTTTGCCTGCCGCGTGGCTTTTGAAGGCCATCCCACCGACGAAGTCTTCCGGCCGCCGCGTACGGTCGGCAAGCCGCGCGTCGCCGGCCTGCAGCGCGCGGTCGTGACCGGGCCGAAGAACCAGGAAATCTGGTGCGATGAGCACGGGAGCGTGAACATCCAGTTTGAATGGGACCGCTATGGGAAGCACGACGAGAACTCTTCACCGTGGATTCGTGTCGTCAACGGCTGGTCCGGCGAGCAGTTTGGCGCCATGCATATTCCGCGTATCGGCCAGGAGGTCATTGTTGCCTTCCTCAACGGCGATCCGGATTGCCCGCTGATCGTCGGGCGGGCACCGAACCAGCTCAATATGCCGCCGTGGGCGCTGCCGGGGCAGCATGCGCTGTCAGGGATTCGAAGCAAGGAGTTGTTTGGTGAGCGTCACAACCATCTATTGATGGACGATACGCAGGACCAGATACAGAGTCAGCTTTCATCGGATCATCAGCTATCCCAGCTCAACCTGGGTTATCTGACGAACGTACCCGATCACGCCGGTCGCAAGGACCGCCGGGGAGAAGGCGCAGAGCTGCGGACCGATGGTCATATGGCGCTCCGGTCAGGGGCGGGGACATTGGTCTCCAGTGAACTGCGTACGCACGGACAAGGTGCAGCGCTGGACCTGTCCGAGGCAATGGATCGCCTGCGCGGAGCGCTTTCGCTCGCGGAGCAGTTGCAGCAAGCCTCTGTTCAGGCTCAGGCGCAGCACGATGAGCAAGATGGTGTTGCCAAGGCGATGGCGCGCCAGAACGATGCGATCAAAGGAGACGAGAGCCCGTCCGGTATGCTGGCAGAGCCTCACATTGTTGTCGCCAGCGCGGCGGGTATCGTTGCTACAGCCACTACCGATACCCACTTGCACAGTAGCAGGCACGCGACGATCACAACGGGAGAGCATCTGTCTCTGAATACTGGCAAAGGATTCTTCGCGAGTGTTCGCGGCATGTTCTCCTTGTGCGCGCATCTGCTAGGCATCCGCCTGTTCGCTGCAAAGGGGCCGATCACCTTGCAAGCACAGAACGATGTCATGCAGTTCTTTGCGAAGCTTGGCATCGACATCATCAGCACCGACGACAACATCCGCATTCTGGCCAAGAAGGAACTGCTGATTGGCGGCGGTAGCAGTCATACACGCTACAACGACGGCGGGATCACGCACCTCACGCGCGGAACAAACACCGCCCATGCCGCGGGACATAGCTTCACTGGCCCTTCGACAGAGACCGTGGCGTGGCCAAAGCTGGCCAAGAGCTCAGTCTGTGAGTTCGGGATGCGCGACGCCGCAAGTAGCGGACAGGCCGTTGTGCCCGTGAGCTGAGGCAAATCATGATTCTCGAATACCTGAATGGGCATGACTGTCTGTTGCTCGACCCGCTGAACCTGGATAGCGACAGCGACTTGCATGGCCTGCCTCACAGTTCACTGGTGCTGGAACCGATGGGCGAGCAGAGGCACCTGTTTCCATGGCTGGTAGATCTGCGAGGCCTGAACGATGAGCAACGCAAGGCGCTGGCGGACCGCCATAGCTATGAGGCGTCGTCGGGTGCGGCACCCGCGATATCTGGCCTGATCTCAACCAGCGCGACATTCGGCGAGACCCAGGGCCATCTTAGCCGCAGGCTTCTCCTTCATGTCGAAGGAGAACCGAAGGCGCTGTTCCGCTACTACGACCCGAGAGTGTTTCGGCATCTGTTGCGCATTCTCGGGCCTCGCAAGCAGCGGTCGCTCTACGGACCGATCACGAAATGGACCTACTGCCCACTCGGCAAGGGATGGGTGACCGAAGCCGCTCCGCAGATCGACGACGAACGCAGTGAGACCCTCTCAAGGGAAGAAGCCTTGGCGTTGGGCCGCATCGTTCTTGTGAATGCCGTTCACGACGAGCTGGAGCGTGCCGGCGGCTTCACGGCGTCCATGGACGCCATGCGCAGGATCGATGTCCTGCTGCAGCGTGGGCTGGACCGGCACAAGCTTGATGGCGTCGACCTGATCGCGTACGCGCGGCACAGCATGACAATCCACCCCGATCTGGATGCCTATCCCGAGGTGGACGACCTGATCAAACGAAGTGCTGACGAACGTGGACTGTTTGCCGCGATGGCGAACCAATGGGGCTTTGAACAGCGCGCGCAGATCGCAAGCCATCTCGGCTCGCGCAAACCGGCATCGGAGAGGGGATATCAATGAAGGGCTGTAAGTTCTGCGACAAGAGTGGACTGGCGATCTATCCTGTGCGCTACGGCATTGCGCCGGAGAAGAGCACGGTGCCGGAGCCGAGCGGGCCGTTTGCGCAATGGATCACCGCGGTGCCGGTGGCGCCCGCGAAGTACGTGCTGCGCCGCCTGCGAGCCAGCTACCTGTACTGTTGGAATGAAGCGGACAAGGCGCAGCCATTGAAGGGCTATATGGTGCTTCCGGAGGGGTATCTGTATGAATTCGACCCCAGGAAGCCCGCGCCATCCGCCGAGGAGGCGAAGTTCAATTGCGGGCAGGCGGGGCACGCCGCTATTGCCATGTGTGTCACGGTTCCACGCCCGGAGCAAGCGACCAAAGTCTGGCTGGGGGTCTCGGACACCGAGTGGACGGCGGCAACCATCGAGCGGCACCGCGATGCCGCATACCGGGACAGGCACATGCGTGTGCTTGACGTGCAGAAATGGTTGGCCACGCAGAATCACCAGCACGCCGAGCGGATCGCGCAACTGGACAAGCAGGTCGCCGACTTCTATCTGACCAACCGTACCAAGCCAGCATCCTTTGACTTTGCGCCGTGGCCCTGGCACCCGGTCAATGATCAGTATGCAGCGTTGTGCGAAAGGACGGCCGCGCTTGAAGGCGTGAAGCCGGCACAGAGCAAAGCCCTGTTCCTTGCCCTGCCAGACCCGGCTGGCATCGCCCAGGAGCTCTCCTTCCTGATGCAGTACGAACTGCAGCGCTTCAACAGCCGACCCGACTGGGCGCGTGAGGTGACGGTCAATGCCGCCATTCTGGGCATGAAGGATGCGGTCGAGCATAGCGCGGAGCTTGCTGAGCTGACCGCCGCGGAGAATCTGAAGGCACAAGCCTACGGCAACGAAAGCAGCGCGATGGCGCTGGAACGTGCCATTGACTACGTCGGCGGGACCAAGCTTGCCCAACGCCATGTCGAGCGGATCGAAAAGGGATACGAGGTCACCGCCGAAGACCTGAGGAAGGTAAAGGACCAGGCGTGGGGCCCCTACATTGACAAATACAACGAGCCGGCGCGCGCCAGTTTTGATAAGCGCTACAAGGAAGCGCTGGGGAAATTCGACCAGCGCATGATCCTGCCGCTGGCCGAGGCACATGCAGCCTGGTTAAAAAACAGCCGAACCACGCACTACTTCACCTGCAACTTTGATACCGCAGATCTGGCCAGCGGCTTCGTCTACGAAAGCGTCCTGACCCGGATGATCATGGGTACAGAGGATAAGCGACCGTGCAGCCTGCTCTATCAGAAATGGCTGGATGGCGACATCTCCGACCCGAAGAATCATCTGCTGCGGGCCCTGGGCATCAATAACGACTCCCTCATCAGCAAGCTGAAGGAGGGTGCTGCCGGCAGCCTGGATCTGGCAGCGCTGCCTTGGGACAGCCTGATGGATAGCTATAAGCGTCTGGTGGAGGGGGCGGAGAAGCTGTTTGGCCAGACGGTGGAACAAAAGTCAAGCGCCGACAATCTGGCGCGCCTGGTCATGTACATCGCCGGCTCCGGCGCTGCGTTTCTGGGTCGCGGATTGGACAAGGCGGCAGGCAAGTCATGGATGACCCTGGTTGCAACGCTTGGCGTGCGCATCGGCAAGCCGATCGTGGTGGTCGATGTGGTGGGCACCAAGAAGAAGTTCCGCGAACAGATGCTGCGGAGCATGCTGCGCCTGCAAACCGATGCCGGAGGCAAGCCAGCCTATTCCGATAACCAGATCAAGAAGGCTGTGGCAGACGAGATGCGCCTGCTGCAGATCAAGGGCGAAGTACAGGAGGGAACCTTCAAGGGCCGGTTCCTGGTGGTGGTGGAGGGGGCGCATCTTGAGCGCATGCCGGCAGGTCTCAAACCGGCGGAGCAGGCAAGGTGGGCGGCAAAGTCCATACGCACGCTGGAGCAGTACGAGAGCAGCCTGGCCGCGCGCTTCCGGTCGACCATTACCAGCAGCATACGCCTGGGTGCGGTCATGGCACTGATCCAAGTCGCGGTCCTGTCGAAGGCCATCGATGGCGAAGAGAAGGCGTCTGGATGGGAAAAGTCGGAGAAGGGCTGGCGGATGCGCGCGGCGGGTGCAGCGCTTGCAGCGACGATCGTCGACGTTACGGAGAAGGTTCTGGAAAAGACGCCTTGGGGAAGGACGCCGCTTGGGCGGTTGCTGCTTATGCGGCCACTGGCGAACATCACTTGGCTCGGCTTGGCTGGGCGTGTTTTTGGCGGGGTCGCGGCGGCGATCGTGGCCGTCTGGGACACCGTCAACGCGATCGAGCAGATTCGCCAGGAAAATTACGGCTTGGCCGCGCTCTATGGCTTATCCGCAGGAATCGGGGTCTTCCTTACCATCGCTGCAATGGGGGCATGGTCTGGGCCATTTGTCATCTTGGCGCTGATTGCGTTCTTCGCGCTGCAGGTGATTATCGGGCTGGTGGTCGACAACAAGCTGCAAGAGTGGCTAAAGCGCTGCGTTTGGGGGAAATTCCAAAGCAAAAGACCTGAGCACGCCTTCCAGACTGGCCGTGAGGAAATGCAGGAACTGCAGCAAGCATTAGGATAAAAAAATATGACAATGGACTATACCGGGAACACGCCAAAGTACAAGGTGAACCGGACTCTGACCGAGCAGGAGCGCGAGGACCGGCTATTTCAGAAACGAAAGACGATGGTGAGCAAGAGCGAGGACGTACAGGATTGGGATGCGCTGATCAGAATGAACTCGACCTTTATCGAGGTGGTGGACAAATTCTATGCCTGGAAGGGGATCGCTTTTGCTTTCGCTTTTGTAATGGGTTGCGGATGGAGCGCAGTGATCATATGGATGACGTGGTACGGATTGTCCGTGAATTTGAGCAAAAGCCCGGATAAGGTTGGAGAGCTAATATCATTCCTTGTTTTTATGTGGATTCTATCAATTGTACTTCTTACATTCCTGGGCTGGTTTGGTCACTTTGAGGCCTTTTCCTTTACGCACTGGCCCGTGCGCTTGAATAGGCGCAACCGCATGGTTTACGTTTTCCGCCGAAAAAGTGCCGGGGGAATGCTGGCACTCAAATGGGAAGAAATCTATTTCTGCATGGGGCCTGGTCAGCCTTATGCAGGGCGGCCTCCGCTAGTCTGGGATATTCGCGGCCACGTGCTGGCGCCGGACAAGAAGACGGTGCTCGACACCTTCTCGATGGGGCTTCACTGCACCAAGGACCTGCTGCCCTCTCACTGGGAATACTTGCGCCGCTATATGGAAGAGGGCCCGCAGAGTATTCCAATGCCGCGCCGGTATCTGCCGATTGCGGAGAAGCGCGAGTCTTTCCTGTTTGCTACCAAGGTGGCCTTCAGCAACTTCAGCTATGGCTATGCGTTCCTGCTGTTTGGCACGCCGTTCGCACTGATTACCTTGTTCGGGCGTTTGCTTTGCATGCCGACGAACAAGGTGCCGGTTTGGCCGGAGGAAGTGGAGGAGGCGTGCCGGATCGAGCCTGGCGACCCGTATGAGCAGCGCGTTTCAGGGGATTGAAAAATCAGAAGTGGGTCAATCTCGAGCTGAGGCAGAAAGGGCCGGCAGATGTTCACGAGTTGAACGGTACTTGTGCGTGGGACCGATTCCAGCAACGCCCCACTGGTCTGGGGGAATTGCAGCAGGCATTGAGGTAGGAAACGTATGTCAATGGACTATACCGGGCAGACGCCTAAGTACAAGATCGACCGGCCACTAGCGGAGCAGGAGCGCAAAGACCGGCTATCTCAGAAGCAGCCAGCAAGGGTGAGAAAGAGCGAAGACATACAAGATTGGGATGCGCTAATCAGGTTGAACTCGACATTTATAGAGGTGGTCGATAAGTTCTACACCTGGAAGGGAATAGTGTTTGCTTTTGCATTCGTATTTCTTGTTGGTGCGATGCTATTGGCCATAGCAATAAGTCGACTCACATTATTTGAGCAACTCGCCGAATTTCCTGATGAAAGTGAAAAAATAATTTTCGGAGCAGTAGCGACATGGATAGTAGCTATTCCCTTTATGTTATTTACCGCTTGGGCGGCTCACTTCGAAGCCTTTACCTTTACGCACTGGCCCGTGCGCTTGAACAGGCGCAACCGCATGGTTTACGTTTTCCGCCGCAAAAGCGCCGGAGGAATGCTGGCACTCAAATGGGATGACATCTACTTCTGTATGGGGCCTGGCCAGCCTAATGCTGGGCGGCCTCCGCTAGTCTGGGATATTCGCGGCCATGTGCTGGCGCCGGACAAGAAGACGGTGCTCGACACCTTCTCGGTGGGGATTCACTGCACCAAGGACCTGCTGCCTGCTCACTGGGAATACTTGCGCCGCTATATGGAAGAGGGCCCGCAGCGTATTCCGATGCCGCGCCGCTACCTGCCGATTGCGGAGAAGCGCGAGTCGTTCCTGTTTGCAGCCAAGGTGGCCTTCAGCAACTTCAACTACGGCTATGCGTTCCTGCTGTTTGGCACGCCGTTCGCGCTGATTACCTTGTTCGGGCGTTTGCTTTGCATGCCGACGAACAAGGTGCCGGTTTGGCCGGGAGAGGTGGAGGAGGCGTGCCGGATCGAGCCCGGCGACCCGTACGAGCAGCGCGTTTCAGGGGATTGAAAAATCAGAAGTGGGGCGATTTCGAGCCGAGGCAGGAAATGCCGGCAGATACCGCGACCGGCTCAGGTCATTTTGGAGTGAGAACATGAATTTGCCAATTATCACAGTGGGTGACACTACCACGCACGGCGGACGCGTCATGACGGGTTCCGCATTCCATCTCTTGCAAGGCCGGCCTATCGCCCGGCAGGGGGACTTGGTCGATTGCCCGGAGCACTACTCGGACGGGCGTCCACACGGGATCAACGCCATCACCGAAGGGGACCCGGCCTTTCTCGTGGAAGGGCGGCCAGTTGCGCTGCACGGACATCGCTGCGAATGCGGTTGCGAGCTGATCGGCTCGCAGCCTGCCGCCGTCGGAGGCTGAGCATGCGTCAGTTGTACCGCTATTGGCCGATGGCGATTGCCTTGCTTGCCGGTTGCGCGGCCAGTCCCGTGCAGAATGAACAGATGAAGCTGGTGCTCCGTGCGGAAGCCAAGCCAACTGTCAATCCGGATGCGAGGGGGCGAGCGAGTCCTGTTCTGGTGCGCATGTACGAGCTGAAGTCCGATGGGACATTCGCAAACGCAGACTACTTCACGCTGCAAAGCTCAGACAAGACGCTGCTTCTTGAAGATCTCCTCTCTCGTGACGAGTTCATCCTTCGGCCGGACGAAACCCGGGATTTCGAAAGAAAGCTGAATCCGGCAACCACGGCACTGGGCTTTCTTGTTGGTTACAACGATCTTGGGAAGGCTACCTGGCGAACGGTCTACAAGCTGCCGCCAGCACCGGAAGCCGCGTGGTACAGGGCGGTAGTTCCGGCACGCAAGATCAAGCTGCAGGTCTTGCTTGATCAGTTGACCATCAACGTTACAAAAATTGAGTGATTCAATGAGTTGGTATAACAAAGTCGTCTGGAGCGAAGGCCTCTTTTTACGTCCACAGCTGTTCCAGCAACAAGAACGCTATCTTGAGCAATACGCCCATAAGCGCAGCGCGGCGCTTGGCCCGTTCTTCTGGGGTTTTAACCAAGTTGACATTGATACCGAAGCGCTCGCGGTAGGGAAGCTCGTTGTCTCCGCTGCCGCCGGCATCTTTCCGGACGGTACGCCATTCGATGCGCCGGGGCAGGTTTCATCGCCAGCGCCGTTGGCGCTTCGGCATGAACATGTTGGCCAGATGGTCTGTCTGGCCGTGCCGATCCGCACGCCGAACGCACAGGAGACCGACTTTGACGATGCCGCAGATTCGTTGGCGCGATTCCGGACGTTTGAGGAAGATCTGCTCGACGCCAACTCGATCTCGCAGGGTCCGAAGCTGATCCAGCTGGCCGACCTGCGCCTGCGCTTGCTCACGGAAAAGGAGTTGACCAGCGCGTGGCTCGGCATGCCGCTGGCACGAGTCAGCGAGGTTCGCGCCGATGGTAGCGCAAGGCTTGACGGGACATTGATTCCGCCGGTCAGCACCTTTGCTGCCAGCCCACTGCTGTTCAGCTGGCTTACCGAAATTCACGGCCTGCTGCGCATGCGTGCTACTGCCATGGCCGAGCGCCTTTGCGCCGTGAGTATGCGGGGTGGGGATGCAGCGGAAGTCAGCGAGTATCTGATTCTGCAGCTGCTGAATCGTTATGAGCCAATTCTGGCGCATCTGCTGGCCGCCAAAGCTGCTTCACCGGAAGTTCTCTATGTCCATTTGGCAGTGCTGTCTGGTGAGTTATCGACATTCGTGCGCACGCACAGCCGTCGACCTGTGGAGCATGCCGCTTACCGACACGATGCCCCACATGTTTGCCTGAAGCCGTTGTTCGACGACCTGCGCTTGCTGCTCAATGTGGTTCTTGAGCGTGCCGCACAGCGGATTGAGCTTGAACTTCAGCCGCACGGCATCCGGCTGGCTGTGCTGGACCCTGCGCAGATCCAGCGCTTCACGACGTTCGTGCTGGCTGTCGCGGCGCAAATGCCTGTGGATACGCTGCAGCAGCAATTTCCGGCTCAGGCAAAGGCGGGCCCGTCCGAGCGCCTGATCGACTTGATCCGGTCTCATTTGCCGGGGATTCCACTCCAGGCGCTTCCGGTACCGCCGCGGCAGATTCCGTTCAATGCGGGCTATGTCTACTTCGAGCTCGCCCGAGAGAATCCTCTCTGGAAGCAAGTTGAGAAATTTGGTGGGCTGGCGTTACATGTTGCCGGCGATTTTCCCGATCTGCAGGTTGACCTTTGGGGGGTGCGTAGCTGATGACGGAAAGGGATATGAACAATCCGGACGCATCGACGGGGTCAGGAACCAAGCCTTATCAGGACGCTTCCGGCGCCGGCATCGCAGACGCCAGGTTTGCCCCTGAGACGGTAGCTGAACTCGCGGGCGCAAGATCCCCCTTGCTAGAAGCTGCACGCCCACTTCTGCGAGCACTTGCCGACGTCCCGGAGGGGTTGGACGAGGAGGATGTGCCACGGCTCCAGGCCCTGTTGACACGTGAAGTGAAACGCTTTCACGGTTTGTGCGAAAGGGCCAATGTGCGCCGCGAGCATATCCTGGCAGCGAGCTATGCCTTGTGCACAGCGCTGGACGAGGCTGCACACAATCAGGCATGGGGCATACACAGTTGGCCGCAGCAAGGGTTGCTTGTCAGCTTGCACGGGGACACCGAAGGAGGCACCAAATGCTTTCATCTGCTCGGTCGGTTGGTGAGCAGTCCCCACGAGCATATGCCGGTCATCGAGGTGTTCTATCACGTTCTATCGCTGGGATTCGAAGGGCGCTATGCCGGGCAGACGGATGGTCACCGGCAGTTGGACGAGATCCGCCAGCGCCTCTTCCACCTGATCAGTGGCGCACGCGAGAGCGTGCCGCGCGAGCTTTCGCCCAACTGGCGTGGCGCGGACGCAGGACGACTCAGCCGGCTACGCACGGTGCCGGTATGGGTCACGGTGGTGGTGCTGGCCCTTGCGCTCTTTGGCTTGTTCGCCTGGTTCAAATACCAGTTGTTGCTCCGCACGCACGATCTCGAGCAGCAGATCCTTGCCATTGGGAAGATCACACCGCCGGAGCCGCCCAAGGCGCTGCGCCTGGCTGAGTTACTCAAGGACGAGATTGCCCGCGGGGTCGTCAGCGTGCAGGAGGACGCGACGCGTAGTGCCGTGACCTTCCGCGGCGACGACATGTTCGGCGGCGGGCGGGCCGAGGTAAGCGGCAAGATCTTGCCGCTGCTGGACAAGGTCGCAGGGGAGATCAGCAAGGTCTCCGGCAAGGTGACCGTTATCGGCCACAGCGACAACGCTCCCATCAAGACGGCCAGGTTCCCCTCGAATCAGGCGTTGTCCGAGGAGCGTGCCGCGACCGTGACGGAGTACCTGGCCAGCAAGGGCGTGGCCAAGGGGCGCCTCGAAGCGATTGGCAAGGGCGATACCGAGCCACTTATCGACAACAAGACGCCGGCAGCCCGAGCGAAGAATCGCCGGGTTGAGATCGTCGTTACGCAGTGACCGGGGTCAAGGCATGGAATTTCTGAAACGTATTGGGGGCGCGCTCGTCTCCCGGCAGACGCTCGCACTTGTCGCCGTGCTTCTGGTGGCGGCAGCCATCTGGTTTATCGGACCGCTGCTTGGATTCAATGGCATGCATCCGCTGGCGGGCCTCGGCGCGCGCGCCACCGCCATCGTGCTGTTGCTGGCGCTGGCGCTTTTCTGGCTGCTTGGCTGGCCGGTGTCCATGATCGGGGGCGCCGCGCTGTGCCTGCTGATCTGGCACGCGGGGCCGTTACTTGCCGTTGGCGCCAGCCATCCGCTGGCGCCGAGTTCGGTCCGTATCCTGCTGATCTCGGCCATTGTCCTCGTGTTCGTTGCGTATGTGCTGTACCTGACTTGGCAGCGTGCACGTACGGATGAGACCTTCGTCGCGAGCCTGCTGAACTTCGGCGGGAAGCGCCAGGAGGTGGTCGCCAAGGATGAAGTTGCCGCGCTCAACACCGCCATCCAGACTGCGCTGCGCCAGCTCAAGGGCATGCGCACCGGCAGCCGGATCGGCCGATTGTTCGAGGGACGGCGCTACCTCTACGAACTGCCCTGGTACATGATGGTCGGCGTGCCAGGGGCTGGCAAGACGACAGCCTTGTTGAACGCCGGGCTGCAATTCCCGATTGCCGAGCAAATGAGCGCGGCGGCTCGCGCACGGCAGGGCACGGAGCAGACGAATTGGTGGTTCACCAACGAGGCGGTCCTGATCGACACGGCAGGCCGCTACACGGCGCAGGAATCGGGTTCGGCGATCGAGCTGGCCGAATGGAAGGGTTTTCTTGGCTTGCTGCGAAAACACCGTGCCCGCGCCCCGATCAACGGTGCGCTGGTGACGATCAGCGTGGCGGACCTGCTTCGGCATTCCGCCGAGGAGCGGGTTGCCGAAGCGGCCAGGATTCGGGCGCGCCTGGCCGAACTGCGTGAGGAACTGGGCATCCAGTTCCCCATCTATGTGCTGGTGACCAAGCTCGATCAGCTTGCCGGCTTCACTGACTACTTCCAATGCCTGACCAGCGAGGGGCGGGCCCAGCCCTGGGGGTTCACCTTGCCGGTTGCGGGCAAGCGCAAGCGGTGGCCGCGACAGCCAGCTGTTGATGCCGCTGCGCAGTGCCGCAAGGAGATGCAGTCATTGGTGACGCGGTTGGAGGTGGGGCTGGAGGGCCGACTGTCCGAGGAGTTCGATGTGGGCCGGCGCAAGGCGCTCTATGCCTTGCGCGATGAGCTTAGGAGCCTGACGGAACCGCTTGTCGCGATGCTGGAGCAGATGTTCCTGGACTCGCGGTACGACGACACCGAGCGCAATGCCATGCTGCGCGGCGTGTATTTCACCAGTGCCGCGCAAACAGAGGGGGCAGTGGTCGCAGATGCAAGCACCGTCTTCCGGGAACTGCTTGGCAGTGGCAAGGCGGGCAAAGCCGCTGGCGCCGCCGCGGGGAAGGCCACCGGCAACCGCAGCTACTTCCTGCAGGATGTTTTCAATCGCATCATTGTGCCCGAGGCGCACTTGGTGAAGCCGAACCTGCGCTGGGAATTCCGCTTCCGCCTGCTGCGGCTGCTCGGCCACGCGCTGGCACTGGTGATCTTCCTTTGGCTTGCCGGTGCGCTCTATAACAGCTTCGGCCACAACCATAACTATCTGGACGTGGTGCAGGAGAAAGCCAAGGGGCTGGCCGCGACGGTGACGGCGTTCTACAAGAAGCCGCAGCCGGATACGATGCCCGAGGTGCTGGCTGCGGCCCGCGACCTGCCCGCCTACGCCAGCCTGAATCTGGCCGATCCGTCTGTCGACTGGCGGTATGGCCTCTACAGCGTGCCGCCGGTGCTGGGCGCTGCGACCCAGACCCATACGAGATTGCAGGACAACCTGCTGGTGCCATACCTGGTACGCCGGGTCGAAGCCGTGCTTTCCACCGCGGTCGATCAGCGCGATGCCAAGCAGACCTACGACACCCTGCGGGTTTACCTGATGCTGCACGACGTGGACAAGTTCAACGCGTCCAACGTGCGCAGCTGGCTGCAAAGCGACTGGGCAACCGGCAACGGGGCGGAGGCCTTCGGTGGCCGGGTGGCTGTGCTCGCGCATTTGGACAGCCTGCTGGATGGCAGTCGTCCCGTGTTGTCGCCATACGCAAAGAACGAGGCGCTGATCCGCTCGGCGCGGGATTTCCTGGATGGAAATACTTCCGTCGAACGCCTCTACGACCGCGCCAAGGCGGCCATGATGGAGGAGGCGCCACAGGATTTCACGCTGGTGCGCGCGGTCGGGCCGCAGGCTGGCACGGTCTTCACCCGAGCCAGTGGTGAGCCGCTGGAG
Source organism: Cupriavidus sp. GW823-FHT07A04 (assembly GCF_058794615.1). Lineage (NCBI taxonomy): Bacteria > Pseudomonadati > Pseudomonadota > Betaproteobacteria > Burkholderiales > Burkholderiaceae > Cupriavidus > Cupriavidus sp. GW823-FHT07A04. The sequence continues at coordinate 155,757 of NZ_JBXAHA010000014.1, read as the reverse complement.
CGGGGCATCCCTGGGCTCTTCACCTACGCCGGCTACCACGACCTGTTCAATGCGCGCCTGCCGGAATTCGTCGGCAAGGCACAGGCGGTTGATACCTGGGTCATGGGAAGGGGCACGGGGCTCGGCGCTCAAAAAAAAACGCTTGAGAGCGCCGCGGGCAAGCTGACAGGCAACGATCCCCTGACGCGCGAGATTCGACGCCTGTACCTGAGCGAGTATGCGCGGCACTGGGAGGAATTCCTGGGCGATATCCGGACGGTGACCGGCAACAACCTGGCCTTTGACCTGGAGATCCTGCGCAATTTCGCCGCGCCGGACTCCCCGCTGGCCCGGCTGGGCCGGGCAGCGGTGCAGGAAACCACACTGAGCCGTCCGGTGGACCCCGAGGATAAGTCCCTGGCGGAGAAGGCGCTGTCCGCGCTGGACAAGAAATCCGACAAGGTCAACGCGCTGACCGCCCGCGCCGAGGCTCGCCAGGAGCGCGAGGTGGTCGACAGCCGCTTCGCCGCGCTGCGCGAAGTGGTGACCGGCCAGGCCGATGCCGCCAACCCGGGGGCGCAGGCTGCCGCCGGGAAGCCGCAGCTGGATACGATAGCCGGCATGGTTAACGCCTACTACACCAGCCTGGTAGTGGCCAACAATGCGCTGAACACCCGGAACCTGCCGCCCCCGTCAGAGGCTGGGGCGCAATTGCGCATGGAGGCGGCCAAGCTGCCGGCGCCCTTCAAGTCGGTGTTGGCCGATCTGGTCGTGCAGGGCACCCGGGATGTCAACAAGGGCGTTGGCGACATCCTGATTGCCCAGATGGACGCTGTGATCGGCGAAAGTTGCCGCAGTGCCGTCGACGGCAAGTATCCGTTCACGCCGACGTCGATGCAGGACGTGGATCCGGAGGATCTTGCACGCGTCTTTGCTACCGGCGGTGTGCTGGACGACTTCTTCCAGAAGGTACTGGCTCCACACGTGGATACCACCATCTCGCCGTGGCGCTACAAGTTGACCGCGCCCGACGTGCCACCGGTGGCCGGCCCGAGCCTGGTGCCGTTCCAGCGGGCCAAGGAGATCCGGGAGGTGTTCTTCCGTGATCCGGGCGCAAAGAAGATGGCCTGGAAGGTCGACCTGAAGGTCATAGAGCTCGATCCCGAAATCGTCGAGCTGAACATGGATTTCGATGGGCAGAGCCAGCGCTACGTGCACGGCCCTGTGATCCCGCTCAAGGTGACCTGGCCAGGCCCGCGCGGCGGGCAGGGTGCCGATATCACCGCCAGCCCGCGCATCCGCCCCGACACCTCGACGTTGACTGCCAACGGCCCGTGGGCCCTGATGCGCGTGATTGCCAAGGGTAAGCTGGCCGGCTCGGCGACAGCCAGCCACTTCGTGGCCGAGTATGACTTTGACGGCCGCAAGGCGAAGCTCGACATCAACACCGGCAGTCTCGCGAATCCATGGACCACCGCCCTGCTGCAGGGCTTCCAGTGTCCGGGGAGATCGGGGTGATTACGGCACCGTCGATTTTCGGCAAGCTGCCAGCGCAAGGGGACTTTGTTCGCCACAATGCGCCCCTGGCCCAGGTGGCGATGTGGCGGAACTGGTTCGACCCCGGGCAGGCCGAAGCTCCGGTCCGGGCGCCAGCGCTTTCCATTGTCGGCCAGGCGCCGCATTGGTTGCATCTGACGCCACCCAGCCTCGCGGGCCAAGCCCGATTGCGCGCGGCTGAGCCGTGTCATTTCATCCTGCGCACGCGCGGCGTGAAGTTCCCCAGCGAGGGCAGCTACCTGATTGGTGTCATGGCCGCGTCCCGAGACCGGGTGGGGCGCCGCTACCCGCTGGTGGTCTGGCAGAGCGTCAGCGCTCAATGGGCCGAGCAGCTGCTCGGCGCACCGGCGCACTGGCTCACCGATCTGGTGCCGTTGGTGCATAACCACACCCGCCTGCCGGACCGAACGGGCCTGGCCGCGGCAGTCGATGCCCTGTGGGCCAACCATCGACCCGGCTGGCGGGGTCGCATCCAGGTGTCGTTCAAGCGCCTGGCCGGCGCACGGAATCAGGCCGCCTCGGGGAATTTGCTCAGCGACAGCTTCACTGGGCCCGAAGCCATCCGTGACGACTGGCCGCCGCACCTGTTGCGCAGTGGCAGCCTTGGCAGCGTCTGGCAGGCCGGTACTGGCTGCGCCATGGAAATCGACGGCGTCCCGGCCATGCGCCACATTGTGGCCGGGCTTTGATTTCATTCCTCGACCACACGCGGCCACGCTCTATAAATTGCTGCTTGCGGGCAACTGCCTGTCGGAGTGCACACATCAGCAGCGGTATGGAACGGCCCGCAGCAGCGGCACCTTGTTGATCTTGCTTATCCTGCCGGCGGCCAGTTCGGGCCCGCTTACGCAAACAGATCCATGCCCTGCACCAGGCGCTTCGCCAGCCGTGGCTGCCGAAACTGATCCAGCCACCATTCGAGCGCGCGGCCCTCATGGTCGCCCCGCCACGCCACATACAGCGTGTTGGGCTCGCGCGGATCGGCCGTGCGCTTTTCCACCAGCTCCCCACGCTTGAGCAGCGAAGCCACGCGGTGCCGCGGCAGCCAGCCGACGCCCAGCCCCTCGCGCTGTGCCAGGATCTTCGCGCGCATGCTCGGCACGGCCAGCGAGGCTTGCCCGCCCACCAGGCCGTAGGCCCGCCCTGCGGTACCGCGCGATGAATCGGCCACAGCCACGCCCCGGTGCGCCGAGATGCGCTGGCGCGTGAGCGGCTCGGCTACGCTGGCAAGCGGGTGGCGCGGCGCCACGGCAAAGACCCATTCGACCACGCCGAGCTCGAACCAGCGCAGGCCGGGGATGGCGGGTGGCTCATTGGTCGCGCCGACGATCACATCGGCGCGGCCGTCGCGCAGCGCTTCCCAGGTGCCGCTGAGGACTTCGTGGGTCAGGCGCAGCGCCACGCCGGATTTGAGCGCATCGAAGCTGCGGATCACCGGCATCAGCAATTCGAACTCGAGCACTTCATCCGTGACGATCCATAGACGATCTTCCCAGCCGCTCGCCACCTGCCGCACGCGCTGGGTCATGCGCGATACGTCCTGCATCAGGCGCGCGGCCTCTTCGGCCAGCAGGTGGCCGGCAGGGGTGAGTTGCAGGCGGTAGCGGCGGCGGTCGAACAGCAGGGCGTCAAAGCGGCCCTCCAGTTGCCGGGCGGCGTGGGAGACGGTCGATGGCGCCTTGCCCAGGCGCGCCGCGGCGCGCGAGAGGCTGCCGCTGTCCCGGATGGCTTCCAGCAAGGCCAGTTCGTCTTCTGACAACATGTTCAACTCCGTCGAACGAGTTCATCGGGAAAATCGTACGGCAAAACACATGTGCCGGCGCAATATTCGTCGCAATGCTTCACCCGATTCCCGAAACCCCTTTGTTTGCAAGCGCCGTCGGCCAGGAGAGTACGTCCAGCCATGGCACAGTCACCGGAGAAAAGTCATGGCTCTCATTCATCGCATCGCAAGCTACGCCGGCGCCGCATTGCTGGTGTTCGGCGCGCTCGCTGCGCCACGCGCCGAAGCCGCTGCCGCCGCCGTCGTCTCTCATACGATCAAGGCGAACGGCGTTGCCTTGCACTACCTGCAATCCGGGCGCGGTAGTGGCACGCCGGTCGTGCTACTGCACGGCTACGCGGAATCCAGCCATATGTGGCTGCCGCTGATGGCGAAGCTTGGTGACAAGCGTACCGTGATCGCGCCGGACCTGCGCGGCGCGGGCGACTCGGCGATGACTGAGTCGGGCTACGAGAAGAAGAACCTGGCGCAGGACATTCACGCCATGGTCCAGGCTCTCGGCTATCGCAAGATCAACATTGTTGGCCACGATATCGGCCTGATGGTGGCTTACGCTTACGCCGCGCAATACCCGGACGAAGTGGAAAGCGTGACGCTGATGGACGCGTTCCTGCCCGGCGTGGGCGACTGGCAAAAGGTCTGGCTGCTGCGCGACAAGTGGCACTTCAACTTCTACGGCGACACGCCGGAGAAGCTGGTGAAGGGCCGCGAGCGTACCTACTTTGAACACTTCTGGAACGATTTCGCCGCTGACCCGAAGCACTCGGTGTCGGAGGCAAATCGCCGGATTTATGCTGCCAACTACGCCAAGCCGGGCCGGATGCGCGCGGGATTCGAGTTCTTCCGTGCGTTCCCGCAGGATGCCGAAGACTTCGCGGCGCTGGCAAAGCACCCGCTGCCGATGCCCATGCTGGTGCTGGCGGGCGAGAAGGCTTCGGGTAGTTTCCTGATCGACCAGGCGCGTCTCGTCGCCACCCATGTGCAAGGCGTGATCGTCAAGGGCTCGGGGCACTGGCTGATGGAAGAAGCGCCAGGGCAGACCATTTCAGCTATCGTGCAGTTCATCGATGCGCCGTCGCAACCCGTTAGCGCCGACTAAAGACGCCTACCTCACCGCATCAAAAAAAAGGAGTATCGACATGGGACTGCTCGTCAACGGCAAATGGCAAGACCGCTGGTACGACACGGCATCCACCGGCGGCCGCTTTGTTCGCAAGGACGCTGCCTTTCGCAACTGGGTGACGCCCGATGGCGCCGCCGGCCGGAGCGGCGCCGGTGGCTTCAAGGCCGAGGCCGGGCGCTATCACCTGTACGTGAGCCTGGCCTGCCCGTGGGCGCACCGCACGCTGATCATGCGCACGCTCAAGGGGCTGGAAGAGATGATCAGCGTATCCACGGTGCACTGGCTGATGCTCGGCGAGGGATGGACGTTCGCCGAGGGCGCGGGCGTGGTGCCGGACACGGTCAACGGTGCGCGGCTCTTGCACCAGGTCTACACCGGCGCCGATCCCGACTACACCGGGCGCGTCACCGTGCCCGTGCTGTGGGACAAGCAGCGGGCAACCATCGTCAATAACGAGTCGTCAGAGATCATCCGCATGTTCAACACCGCCTTCGATGGTATTGGCGCCAAGGCGGGCGACTACTATCCGGCGGCGCTGCGCGCGGAAATCGACGAGGTCAACGCACGGGTATACGACACGCTCAACAATGGCGTCTACAAGTCCGGCTTTGCCACCACGCAAGATGCATATGAAGAGGCGGTGACACCGTTGTTCGATACGCTCGACTGGCTCGAGGCGCGCCTCGCCACGCGCCGCTTCCTGCTGGGCGACCGGCTTACCGAGGCCGACATCCGCCTGTTCACAACGCTGGTACGCTTTGACGCGGTTTATGTGGGGCACTTCAAGTGCAACCTGCGGCGCATCGCCGACTATCCGAACCTGTCTGGCTTCACGCGCGACATCTACCAGTTGCCGGGGATTGCGGCGACGGTCAATATCGACCATATCAAGCGGCACTACTATGAAAGCCACCGCTCCATCAATCCGAGTGGCGTGGTGCCGGCGGGGCCGGTGCTGGACTTTGCCGCGCCGCCGGAGCGCGCGCGGCTGGCGGCGTAAGGCCGTTGTCCGTTTCTTTTTCGTTAGCCGAGACCACGCCCATGACGTTTCATCGCCAATTCCTGCTTGCCTTGCTCACATTGGCAGCCGTTGCCACCGCCCCCGTCGCGCTGGCTGCCGCCGACGATGGGCCCGCATATGGCCCCGAGCTGGAAGGCTTCGACTATCCGGCGCCGGTGCAGCAGTTCGCGTTCACCTCGCAAGGCGAGGCGATGCAGATGGCTTACATGGACATCAAGCCAGAGCGCGTCAACGGCCGCACCGCGGTCTTGCTGCATGGAAAGAACTTCTGCGCGGCGACCTGGGGGGACACGATCAAGGTGCTCAGCACGGCCGGGTATCGCGTCATTGCGCCGGACCAGATCGGCTTCTGCAAATCCAGCAAGCCGGCGCACTATCAGTACAGTTTCCAGCAACTGGCGCGCAACACCCACGCCTTGCTGGAATCCATCGGGATCCAGCAGGCGACGGTGATCGGGCATTCCACGGGCGGCATGCTGGCGATGCGCTATGCGCTGATGTACCCGCAACAGACGGAGCAACTGGCGCTCGTCAACCCGATCGGCCTGGAAGACTGGAAGGCGTTGGGCGTGCCTTCTTTGTCGGTGGATCAATGGTATGCCCGTGAGCTCGCCACCAACGCTGACAAGATCCGCAGCTACGAAAAGGCTACCTACTATGTGGGCACGTGGCGCCCCGAGTACGAGCCCTGGGTGCAGATGCTGGCGGGCATGAACCGCGGCCCGGGCAAGCAGCAGGTGGCCTGGAACTCCGCGCTGATCTACGACATGATCTTCACGCAGCCGGTCGTGTACGAGTTGGGCGCGCTGAAGACGCCAACCTTGCTGCTGATCGGCGACAAGGACACTACGGCCATCGCCAAGGATGCAGCACCGCCGGAAGTCCGCGCGAAGGTCGGCAACTATCCGGTGCTGGCGCTGCGCACCTTGAAGGCGCTGCCGAATGCCAGGCTGGTGGAGTTTCCGGCGCTGGGCCACGCGCCGCAGATGCAGGATCCAATGGCGTTCCACAAGGCGCTGCTGGATGGCCTGGCGGCGCTGCCGGCAAGCCGGTAGCGTGAATGCCGAAGGCGTGCGGGGGGACGGCGGCTGAGGGAATGAATCCTGCATGGGGGGCAGGGCAGGGCCGCTTTGCCCGTGGCTGTCACGCGCAGGCGGTTGCCGCCGCCAGATCAGATCCCTGGCCTGTCGTTACCGAACAAGAACACGCCATCTTGCACTTTCTCCGACCCATGCAGGCCGCGTTTTGTAAAAAATGCAGTGCTATCGCCGCCGTTCTCAGTCGATCCGCCGCACACGAAAAGCGCGCGCCCGGGAGACACGTTTGCCTTCGTCATGTCGTGTTCGCTGCGGTGACGCTCGGCGTGCCGGCAGGCCATGCCTTTGCCGAGCAGACGGAGGCGGCATCTGCGGTCGAAGTGGCGCAGTGCGGTGATCTGCTCACCATCGTGCGCGATAGCCTGGTCAAGGAGGTGGAAGTGCCTTGTGCTCACCCTTCGCCAGCGACATGCAACGAACGCAAGCGTCCGCTGCTGGCCATCACCGCCTATATCCGCGAGCGCAGCGCCAACCGAGGCGACGATTGCGACACGCTGCTGGAAGTGAATCGCCGCCTGCGCGCCTTGCCTCCAAAGCGCTGACAGGCTGCGCCGTGGTGCTACCATGCGCGCAGCTTGCTAGCCTGGGCATCAGGCCCGGGCGGCAGAGTTCGACTTTTGCAGGAGAATCTGGATGGATCCGACAGTAGTGATCAGCACCTTCGAGCGCATCGCCAACGACGACACGGTGGAGCTATCGGTGGACGATGCCGTGGCCGGCCTGGCCGCGCTGCTTGCCAGCGAGCCGTTTTCCGACGCGGCGCGTGCGCTGCTGGAGACGGTGGGCGCCACGCTCTATCGCGTGGGCCTGGATGGCTACGAAGGCTGAAGGGAAAGTGGGCGGCGCGCGCGCCGCTCCAGGCATTTCAGTAGACAGGCGCCTCGCCTTCGGGGCGGTGCTTGAAGCGGCGATGCACCCAGTAGTATTGCTCCGGCATGGCGCGGACCTGCTGCTCCAGGAACGCGTTCATGCGCAGCGCGTCGACCTTCTCGTCGCCGGAGGGGTAGCCCGCCAGCGCATCGAATATCTTCAGCTTGTAGCCGCGGTAGCCAGGCAGGACAGAGGTCGTGAAGGGCACGACGCGCGCGCCGCTGAGCGCGGCGAGGCGCGACACCGAGGTGAGCGTGCAAGCGGGGACGTTGAAAAACGGCACGAATACCGAATCGCGCAAGCCAAAATCCATGTCTGCCGCGAGCATCAGCGGCGTGCCCGACTTGAGCGCGCGCAAGGCCTGGCGCACGCTGCCATTGCGCGGGATCATCTCCGTGCCGAACCTGCCGCGCTGCTGCTTGGCGAGTTGTTCCAGCAACGGGTTCGACATCTTCGAGTAGAGTGAGGCCACCGGATGCTTGATCGAGTAGAACATGCAGCCGGCCTCGATCGCCACGAAATGGAATCCCAGGAAGATGGTCGGGCCGGCCTCGGTGTTGCCGAGCTCGATGGCAGACTCCAGCTCGACCAGGTCATTCAGCTTGCCGGCACAGCCATACCATTGCACCCCGCGTTCCAGGTAGCTTCGAATCACGTGGCTGAAATGCGCCTGTCCCAGGGCATGTCGATGCGCTTCGCTCTGGTCGGGAAAGCAAAGCCGCAGGTTGGTCTGCACCACGCTGCGGCGCCGGCTTGGAATGCGATAGAGCAGGGCGCCCAGGCCCATGCCGACGCGGGCGCACACGCTATAAGGCAAGGCGGCGAGCAAACGCAGCAGGCTGACGGTGAAAAATAGTCCGATACGCTGGATCATCCTGTTCCTGAAGGGTTGCCGCGAGGCGTGACGCGCGCCGCCGCGGCCAGGTGGCGCGGGCGTGCAGCGCTGTCTCGCGTGAAAGACGCGGCAGTGGTGGTGATTGCCAGCTAATGGGCTTGCGGGGCTTGTTGGGCCCGTCTTGGTGGTGTGGTGCTACGGCGCCGCGTCGATGCAGGCGCGTGCCTGGATCATTGAAGGTCCGGGACCGGCGCCTGCTGCGGCGCTAGCTGCCAGCCCTGCGCATCGACGTTCTTGCCGTCGCGGTAGATCCAGCCGGTGCCGCAGGCCTGGCACACAAAGGTACTGACTGTCATTGCAGGGCGGCGTGGCACCTTGATGCGCTGCGTGTCGGTGATCCTGAGCAACGCATGGCCTGGCGAGCCACCACGGTTGGTGTCGATGGCGAGGCAGGCTGGGCAAGGCGACATGCGGAATCCGACGGCGGAAGGTGGGTGACTGTAGCACGTTCATGCTGCTATAAACCGCCGCCGCGAGCTTGTATCTGTTCGCGCACGTGGGCGCGCGCGATGCGTGGCGCGAGGTGTGGAAAAGACCGTGCCCGCAACCAATGAGGCACTTTTTTCTTCAGTAAGTTGACATGCCTATCCCAGCCCTGTATAAACGTTGGTGCAGGATCTTTCAAGCGGTTACTCAGATGTTATGGATCGTCCCCTCCAAGCGGCGATTCGTTTGCTCCATGTTCCTTCCTTGATCGTCATGCCTGGTGAGCATCAGGCTCATCCAGAACTTTTAAGGTTTAAAGGATATCCAGCATGGAAACCGGTACCGTCAAGTGGTTCAACGACTCCAAGGGCTTCGGCTTCATCACCCCTGACGCAGGCGGCAACGACCTGTTCGCGCATTTCTCGGAAATTCAAGGCGGCGGTTTCAAGTCGCTGCAAGAAGGCCAGAAAGTGCGTTATGTCGCAGGCGTTGGCCAAAAGGGCCCCGCAGCGACCAAGATCGAGCCGATCTAATCGAGCCGATTCGAATCGCCTAGAAAGAAGCCCCGCTTAGCGGGGCTTTTTTTTACCGACCGGGAATCATCGAGGTGCGCAAGCGCATAAAACATCATGCCTATGGTCGAATCCATCCTTCTAGCCGCCGTCCGGGTCTCGTCCTTCGAAGGCCAGCAGCCGCTGACCAATGCGAGCGGATTCTTCTTCGAGCGCGATGGCCGGCTCTTCGTGGTGACCAGCCGCCATGTGGTGTTCGACGAGCCAAGCAAGCACCACCCGGACCGTATCGAGATCGAACTGCACAGCCAGCCGGAAAACATGGCCGACTCGATCGGCTTTTCGATTCCGCTGTACCGTGACGGGCTTGCCGTCTGGCGCGAAGGCGAGGACGGCGGTGGTCCGGTCGATGTCGCCGTGGTGGAGATCGAGCGCAAGGCGTTGCCGCCCAAGCTGCTTTACCGGGCCTTCACGCCGGAACATCTGGCGCAGCCTTCCGACCGCGTCGAGGTGGGCGACTCCCTGTTGATCGTTGGGTTTCCCCTGGGTTTTCATGACGCGCTCCATCATCTGCCGGTTGCGCGCCAGGCCGTGGTCGCGTCCGCGTACGGATTGCGTTTCCAGGGCCAGGGGTTTTTCCTGACCGATGCCAGGACTCACCGCGGCACCAGCGGCGCGCTCGTAGTCTCGCGCATGCGCGATGGCCGGGGCGACAAGCTGGACCTGCCGTGGATGCTGCTCGGCATCCACTCGGCTCGCTTCGACGTCGGCTCGCGCGACCTGGCGGAGGACGAAGTGCTTGGGCTGAACTCTGCCTGGTATGCGGACATGCTGCTGACCCTGACCGAGCCCGTGGCGGCAAAGCCCGCGCGGACCGCGCCTGGCGCCGCCGCTACTCCCGCTGCTGCTACGCCCCCCGTTGCTGCTGCAGCGGCTATTGGCAATGCGGCAGCCATGCCGTCGGTTGCCCCGGCGGCTGCTCCCGCGCCAGTCCCGCCCGCTCGGCCAAAATAAAGGTCATGGAGCGGCTCCTAATAGGAGTAGAAGGAGTAGAGTGGGACTCAGTGGAACTGTGGAGTGCATCATGGACGTCAATCCGATTGCCAGCTACAAAGGGTTCGACTTATACCCTCTCGTGTACAAGCACGCCGTGGTGCGCACCTGGCCGGAACGCAGGCCGGACCGGACCTTCGATGCCGCCGTCGTGATCTGCCGCGAAGGTGGCGAGCCCGAGGGAACGCAGGCCCGTACGTTCCGCCTCGACACAGTGCCGTGGGACAACGTCGGCGCTGCGCGCCGTGGTGTCGTTCGTTACGCCGAGGACATCATCAACGGCGCGATTCCCGGGCAATCCGTCGTCTCTCTCTGACGCCTAGAGCGAGATGCGGCAATGTCCGTCGTTGCACGAGGATGACGCAGGCGCGCCTGTCATGTCCTCGCCTGTCCATGGCTTGGCCGAGCAGCCGGCCACCGCTGCGTCGTCGCCAGTTGACGAGATCCCCGGGATGTCCTGCTTGTCCATCGGACCGACGGCGCGCCGATCGTTCGTCGGTGCATCGTCATGCTAGATCTCGTTGCCTTCGTGAAGCCCGTCCTTGACGAGATCACCGGGCAAGACGTCAGGATCTGGCCGGCGGGGCAACGCGTGGTGACGGCAAACTGGCAGATCCCTGATGCCAGGAGCTTTACCTGGTCAGCCAGGGCGCTTGAAATAGAGATGGCGCAGGACGTCGCGGAGCAATTGAGCAACGCGGACCAGGACGCCTTATATCAACTACAACGCAGCCTTGACCGGTATCTGCGCGCACGCCTTGGCGTCCATTGCAAGCAGGACAAGCCAGGGAACGCGATCGTGATTGTCGTCGATCGCCTGATGGCTCCCTAGCTTGCCCGCGTGCTGGCGCATTGGGCCTAGGCATTGGCCATTGCGAGCGAACCGGCACAAGGCCAGCTGCGGCATCAAGCCGCCTGGAGCACTACATGAACAATACGCCTTCCGCCTGCTACAAGGGTTTCGACCTCTATCCGCTGGTGTACAAGATCCAGCCCGCGCAATCCTGGCCGAGGACCAAGCCGGATCGCAGCTTCAACGCGTCCGTGGTGATCTGCCGCGAAGGCCATCGGCCCGGCAGTGAACGCACGCGCGTGTTCCGCCTGGAAAGTACCCCTTGGGAGAATATCGGCACGGCGCGCAGGGGTGCCGTGAAGTTCGGTGAAGATATTATTAACGGGCTGATCCCCGGGGAGTCTGTCGCTACGCTGTAACGCTGCGCCGGCAGAATCTGGCCCAGTAGCGCGGCGTTGCCCGTGCTTGCCGTGATGCAGGTGTTGCCAACTGGTATCGTAGGGGTGGCCCGGCCACCGCCAGGCAATGGGAAGCAAGAGGAAACGGGACCGCGCCGTGCAATGCCCGCCCTGCCGGTCTACCTGTCAAAACCTGCCGTGCGCAGTTGCGCCGGCGCCGCGAGCGCATACGTCATGAACAAGGTTGCCACACCATCCAACTTCCTCTGCACGCTACCGGGGCAAGGCAAGGGCATCGCCTACCATGTAGCCGTCAGCTTTCTCGACTCCAGTCATCCGACGGGTGTGCGCTTCACCAGTTTTGTCGGTGACGGCAGGCGTTCATTCGGGGTTCAGGCCAACGAGGCGGCCTTGGCGGGCGAAATGGTCGACAGCTTCGAGGCATTGTGCCGGCTGGCGATCGGGCAAGCGATTCGTGACAACCTCTATGACAAGGCTGGCGAAGGAGACTACGTGCTGGACCTGGGCGCGCAGCCTTTCGAGGGCGAATTGCGCCCGGTTGGTTCGCGCGTTGGTGTCAGCATGCCGCGCATGCGGTTTCCTGGCTGAGTCATCGCGTTGCCTGGCGCTGGCACGGGCGCGGGGAGCGCCCGGGAGATCGTGCTGGTCCGGACTGCCTGGCTAGACGCCGAATGCCGGGCTGCCGAAGCGGGCCAGCAGCGATTCGATCAGTGCCATGTCTTCGGTCTGCGGCGTCCTGTCTTCCGTGGCGCGCGACGGGCCGCAATAGGTTGCGCATACATGCCTGCGCACGGTTAGCACTTCATCCGCGGGGCGCTCCACCGTGACTTCCGGTCCCGGCACGTGGCGATAGCTTCCGCCTACCCAGCCACCTGGCGTCAGGTGCATCTCTTCCCATTCTTCGCTGATCGACATGTTTCTTCCTTTCGTTAGAGGGTGGGAGGGGCCGCGGGCCAACAGCTTGACGGCGCGGCAGCGTATCCGGCCGACCAGTATCAGTACTTGTGGCGGTAGTTGATCCGGCCCTTGGTCAGGTCGTAGGGCGACATTTCCAGCGTGACGCGATCGCCGGCCAGGATACGAATGCGGTTCTTCTTCAGGCGGCCGGACGAATAGGCCCACACCTGGAAACCATTTTCCAGGATGACGCGAAAACGGTTGTCCGGCAGTACTTCCGATACTTGTCCACCAAATTCCACTAGTTCTTCTTTAGCCAAGGATGATCCTTTTGCAGCAAGACCTGCTGCACAGTAGGTTGAGACGCATGCGGGTTGCTTTTCGTGTGGCCGGCTTATTGCAGGCGCATATCGGCAGCGACGCTCTCGGCCGCGCGTCGGGCGGCCTGTTTAGCCTGGGCTTCGGTGCCATGCGTGGCATGGCGCATCGAGACGTTGGCGACGATGCATTCGGAGCCGTTCTTGTATTCGGCGATCAGATAGGTCGCAAACCACACGCCTGGCTCTTGTTGTATCGGGTAGACCGACACCGTGTACGGATTGGCGCGGTTGGCGCGGGTGGTGCTATTGGTGCGATTGATGCTTTGATTCAAGGTGTTGCCCTTATGCGGGCGGACGATCTGAGGCAACGTTGAGCGCATCTCATGGTGCGCCGCGTGCTCTCTTCTGGCGATCGGTCGCCGTGTTTGCGTTGTCCAGCAACGTCAGGTCTCGCGCATTTGCGCGGGAAAGGCAGCTGGTGATGAGTGGACCGTGCTTGCGCAGGCTGATGCGCCAGGTACATGCGCACAGGTTACGGAGCGGACATGCCGCCGGGTCGGGAGGGTGATGGGCGGTTGTCGCCCTGAACGAATCGGGTGTACGCCCGACAGGCTGCCGTTAATATTTTGATGATGTCTGGCAGCCGGCACGTTTGGGCCGACGAGAAGAGGGTCGGCGAACGGCCAAGACTGGCAATGATACCATTTTCCGTCAATCGGCGCTCGCCCGCGGATTTGCGCGTACGATAGACATGGCGTTGCGCATAGCGCCCCTCGTGGCGCTGGTGTGGCCCGGCGCTACCTGTCGTATCACGGGAAAGCCGGTGCCCGATGCCCGGCAGGCCGTAACTGAACGAGGTGATCGATGCCGGAGAGTTTTTTCTATCAGGGCCATTACGTCAACCTGGAGTTGACGCAGCGCACTTTCGGGCAATGGAACTGGGTCTATACCCTGGATACGCACGGCCGTTTTGAAAACCAGGGCAACGCGTTCAGCTCGCGCGAGCTTGCCATGGCGGATGCCCTGGAGAACGCCAAGGCCCGGATCGAGCGCCTGGGGCACTAGTTACGTGGCACCAGACGCCTGGCCGCCTTACTTCCCCTCGTCGGGAATGTTGTATTGCGCCTGCAGCGTGGCCGTGAATGGCCGGATCTTCTCGATGCAGGCCGCGCTGTCGCCGCCCTCCATGGTGGACAGATTCCAATTGCAGCCGCCTGCGTCCGGCGCATGCCAGCAAACGTCGCCGAAGCAGGCGCCGCTGCATTCCGCGAATTTCTGCTGCTCGGCGCGAATCATCGCGCGCAGTTCCGCCTTGTTCTTGATCTGTCGGTCCATGGTCGTCTCCTGTTTTTTCGTGGGGAAGTCTTGCTGGGCGTGGCTGCGGCCAGGCCGGTCAGGGCGGCCGCGCGATGGACTGCAATTCCGGGCGAATCGAGGGGGCGGGATTACTTGCGCTTGACGAAGGTGGACATGTCGTCGATGACGGTCCTGGCATAGGACACGGCCAGGTCGATGGCATCGTGCGGCGTGTGCGCGACATGCTCGAGCAAAGGTGGCACCAGCCTGAGCGAGCCGCTGTCGCCGCTGACCTGCGTGATGGTCACGGTGGCGAGAAAGCTCGCCCGTGCGAGTTCGGCATTGGCGCTTTCGTCGAACGAGCGACGTACATTGGCCGAAACCTTGAACCCCTTGTAGATCGCATGATTTTGAGACATGTTGATCTCCTTTCTTCAACGAGCATACGCTGTTTGCCCGGTGGCGTCCGATTTACTTGGCGGGGCGATGGCACGCGGTTATCAGGCGGCGGCCGAAGGCGATTCTCCTGCTTCCGTCATGCGCAGGCGCCTCGCGCGCGATATTTCCCTGAACGTTGGAGTAAGCGGGTATGCTGGATCTGCCGCCTGGCACGCAATGCAGTAACCCACTCGTGGAGACACACCATGGCCAAAGGTCAATTACGCGGCAATCGCGAAACCAAGAAGCCCAAGCAACCCAAGAAGCCGGTCGCGCCCGCAGCACCGTTCGGTGCCGTCCAGTCGCGCGTCGGCAATGATGGCGCAGCAGGCAAGAAGAAGTAATCAAGGCGCAAATCAAGGCGCGAGTAAAGCGCAAATAATGCGCAAATAATGCGCAACTGAAGTGCGACTGAGACGGAACGTCAGGCTGGACCGTGTCATCTTGCGTTGCAGCAAGAAGCGCGGGGTGCCGCCGCTGCCGGCGTGCTCCCGTTCAGCACCTGACGCTCACCCGAGGCGGTGGCGGTGACAAGCTGCCGCCGGGGCGTTCGAGACACCGGGAGTGCAAGATGAGGCGTGACATGTCCTTCGCGGACCGCGTGCTGACGGCACTGCGCGCTGACAGCCAGGCGATGATGACGGATCTCCAGCTCGCCAAGGCGCTGGGCAATGCCGATGCATCCAAGCTCAGCCACCATTTATTGCTGCTTCAGGATTCGGGCTTGGTCGCCAAGACCGCTACCTCCGGGTGGCGCCTGACCTGGGCCGGCCACGACCGCGCGGAAGCGCGCAGCGTGGCCTAGCAGGCATCCGGCCGGCCGCCAGCCCGGCCGCACAGACAAACCAAATCCCCCGCTATAAAGTACAAAGCCCGTGGCTATTGCGGCACGGGCTTTGTCACGCTATTTCTTGTCGGCGGGCTGTACCGCTTGCGGGTCAAACTGGCCGGGCTGGGAGGTCCTGCGCTTTTCGCCGGGTTGCTGGAAGTGTGTCTTCCAGGGTGTGGTCGGCGCTGTTTGCTGACCAGGTTGCCTGGGACTGTAATTCATTCAATACCCCCATCGATGTCCGTCCGTGCCGGACCGGCACTCTCCCAGTGTAGGCTTGTGCCGGCCCTTTCCCTAACGCTGTTACCGATGAGGCGCCCGCCCGCGGCGGCATCGCCATGCCGGCGTCATTCCTCCTGGAATGCTTCCTCGCGCTTGGCCTTGATCGACGGCAGGGCAACGATGCAGACCAGCAGCCCGGCCGCGATCAGCAAGCCGAGCGACAACGGACGGGTCAGGAATACGGTGAATGTCCCCCGCGACAGCAAGAGCGCGCGGCGGAAGTTCTCCTCCATCATCGGCCCCAGCACAAAGCCCAGCAGCAGCGGCGCCGGCTCGCACTTGAGCTTGATGAACAGGTAGCCGATCACACCGAAGCCAGCCGCGGTGAAGACGTCGAAGGTCTGGTTGTTGACCGAGAACACGCCGATGCAGCAGAACACCAGGATGGCCGGGTACAGGTAGCGGTAGGGCACCTGCAGCAGTTTGACCCAGATGCCGATCAGCGGCAGGTTCAGGATGATCAGCATCAGGTTGCCGATCCACATCGAGGCGATCAGGCCCCAGAACAGCGCGGGATTGCTGGTCATGACCTGCGGGCCCGGCTGGATGTTGTGGATGGTCATCGCGCCCACCATCAGCGCCATCACGGCGTTGGGCGGAATGCCCAGCGTGAGCAGCGGGATGAAGGAGGTCTGCGCCGCGGCGTTGTTGGCCGATTCCGGGCCTGCCACGCCTTCGATGGCGCCCTTGCCGAATTCATGCGAGTACTTGGAAGTCTTCTTCTCCAGCGAGTAGGCCGCGAAGGAAGCCAGCGCCGCGCCGCCACCGGGCAGGATCCCGAGGATGGAGCCGAGCGCGGTACCGCGCAGCACCGCTGGCGCCATGCGCTTGAAGTCCGCCTTGGAGGGCCACAGGTTGGTGACGTGATCGGTAAAGGTTTCGCGGTTTTCCTTCTGCTCCAGGTTGGCGATGATCTCGGCAAAGCCGAACATGCCCATGGCCAGTGCGACGAAGTCGACACCATCGGTCAGCTCCGGCACGTCGAAGGAGAAGCGCGCGGCGCCCGAGTTCACGTCCGTGCCGACCAGGCCCAGCAGCAGTCCCAGCACGATCATGGCCACGGCCTTGGGCAGCGAGCCCGAAGCCAGCACCACGGCGCCGATCAGGCCCAGGCACATCAGCGAGAAATACTCGGCGGGCCCAAACTTGAATGCCAGTTCCGACAGCGGCGTAGCAAACGCGGCCAGGATCAGCGTAGCCACGCAGCCGGCAAAGAAGGAGCCTAGGCCGGCGGTGGCTAACGCCACCCCCGCTCGCCCTCGCCTGGCCATCTGGTAGCCATCGATGGTGGTCACCACCGACGACGACTCACCCGGCAGGTTAACCAGGATGGCGGTGGTGGAACCACCGTATTGGGCGCCGTAGTAAATGCCGGCCAGCATGATCAGCGCAGCCACCGGGGGCAGCGTGTAGGTCACCGGCAGCAGCATGGCGATGGTTGCCAGTGGCCCGATGCCGGGCAGCACGCCGATCAGCGTTCCCAGCACGCAGCCGAGAAAGCAGTATCCAATGTTCTGCAGTGTCAGCGCCGTGGAGAACCCAAGGGCCAGGTGTTCGAATAGTTCCATGAGGCTGTCTCCCTCGCCTGCAGTGAAACCCGGGCCGCGCATCTGCGGCAAGGCAGGCACGGCGGACCAGGCTACGCGCGGTATTTTTTGCGGAATTGCGCGCGAATCGGAGGAAGCTGGCGCGGCGCGAGGCTACGCTGGTTTCCGCCACAGATCGTCATCGACAGCAAGCGCGCGCGCTTAGGCGCACCCCAATGGCTTACCAAGCACAGTAGGCGCGAGTGCTTTCATCCGCCTTTCAGTGACGGCAGCTGCGGGTATGTCCCGATACGCCTGAGTGATGCTTAAGTGACGCCGAAGTGACGCGTGAGTGATGCCTGAGATTCCTTGCGCCCGAAAAGCAACGCCCCGGCCAAAAGCCGGGGCGTTGTCACATGGCCCGCCGCTCGCCTGGCAGGCAAGCGGGCGCACTGCTTACTGCTTCGTCGTGTCCTTGCCCATGGTGTCCTTGCCCATCGAGTCCTTGCTCATGGAGTCTTTGCTCATGCTGTCCTTGCCCATCTTGTCCTTGCTCATCTTGTCGTGGCTCTTGCTCATCTTGTCTTTGCTCATCTTGTCCTTGCCCATGGTGTCCTTGCCCATGGTGTCCTTGGCCATGCTGCTGTCATTGCTCATGGCATCCTTCTTCATGGAGTCCTGGGCAAAGGCATGACCCGCAAACAGCATCGTGGTCGAGAGCAGGGTGGCTGCGAAAATTTTGTTCATGAAGATCTCCTTGGGTTGGTCAGTGTGCAGGCCGGCATCATGCCGGCCAATTTCAAGCGGATCAGGATCCGCCGAACCAGTTGTATCCCTGGTCTTCCCAGTAACCGCCGGGATACGTGTTGGTGACGTACAGCGCCATGATGTGCTTGGGATTCTTGTAGCCAAGCTTGGTCGGCATGCGCAGTTTCATGGGGAAGCCGTACTTGGGCGGCAGCTTCTCCCCGTCGTAGGTAAAGGTCAGCAGCGTCTGCGGATGCAGCGCGGTGGGCATGTCGATGCTGGTGAAATAGTCGTCGGCACAGCGAAAGCCCACGTACTTCGCGCTGGTGTCGGCACCCACGCGATGCAGGAATTCCGAGAAGGGCGTGCCACCCCACTTGCCGATGGCGCTCCAGCCTTCCACGCAGATATGGCGCGTGACCTGCGAGGTCTGCGGCAGCGCGTAGAGCTGCTCGAGCGTCCACGGATCCTTGCGCGCCACCATGCCGCCGACCTCCAGCCGGAAGTCGGCACCGTCGACCTCGGGTACTTCGTCCTCGCCGTAGAAGGCATTGAACGGGAACGGCCGCGTGATCATGGACTCTGCGTAGGTGGGCGCGAGCCGCTTGGGGTCGAACAGCCAGCCTTGCACGCGATCGTTGAAGCGCGATACCGCGGTGAGAAAGCGCTCCACCGAGGCGTCGTCGCTCAGGCTGCAACCCGTCAGCATCGACAGCCCGCCCAGCGTGATGGCGCGCTTGGCGAACAGGCGGCGCGACGGCATATCGAGTTCGCGCACGGCGTCTCGCAGGATCAGGCGCCGGTCTAGCGTGACGATGGGTTTGGATTTGTTCATGGCGGTTCTCCGCGATGCGGCTCTGTGGATTCAGTTCTGTGGATGCGTTTGCGTGAACACGGCCGGCGATCAGCGCCCGCGCAGCATGATCAGCAGCGTGCGCGGCACCAGCGCCACCATGGCCACATGCACCACGATGAACAGCACGATGGCGCTCATGCACACGAAGTGGACCCAGCGCGCCGCGTCATAGCCGCCCATCAGGTCGCGCAGCAGCGGGAATTGCACCGACTTCCAGATTGCCAGGCCGGACAGCACCGTGACCACGATGACCACCACCACGCCCAGGTACATGGCCTTCTGGGCTGCGTTGTATTCAGCCAGGTCCGGGTGCGCCAGCCGGCCGCGCAGCGCCGCGGCGATATCGCGCAGCGCGGCGGGCACCGACAGCGGCAGGAAGCGGCGGCGGAACCGTCCGGTGAGGACGTTCATCAACAAGTAGAACAGCCCGTTGGCGACCAGCAGCCACATGGCGGCGAAGTGCCACTGCAGTGCCCCGCCCAGCCATCCGCCGAGCGTGATGCCCTTGGGGAAATGCAGGCCGAACAGTGGCGACGCGTTATAGATGCGCCAGCCGCTCATCACCATGATGATGACGGCGATGGCGTTGAGCCAATGGGTGATGCGCACCCATGCCGGCTGGATGGAGGCGGACGTTTGTCCGCGGCGGCCCTGTGCGGGCCGCGATAGCTGGGAGGCTGTGTCCACCGTCATTCTCCAATGTTCCGTGGCGCTCGCAGGTGCGGCTGCAACGGTTTATGTGCCTTTGTCGACGGTGGCGGCACGAACTTACACGCGGGACGGAAATTTTTCCTGGCACGCGGGCACGTCGGCAACGGGTGTCCCCGGAGTCACTCAGCGAGCTCGGCGAAAGAAGGTACGGACTGCTGGGCGACGCATGGACGGCTACCCGCACTCTTGACATTAGCACTCCGCCCGCGAGACGCCAAAGGCGATCGATGCCCGCCTCCCACGGCCCGCTACAATGCTGGCGGGCCGCGTGGCCAGCGCTGCCCCACAGCGCGCGCGCAGCCCGGCCTGCCCGCAGCCGCATACGGCCGCCGCCCCGACACCATCCACGGACCCCAGGACCTCCGCATGCCTTTGACCGCAGAGCAGCTTATCGAATACATGGACTTCGCCGCAGGCCTCGCGCAGGCCGCCGGCAACGCCAGCCTGCCGTACTTCCGCAGCGCCCCGGCGGTAGAGGACAAGGGCGGCCGGCACTTCGACCCGGTCACCGCGGCCGACAAGGCAGCCGAGCGCGCCATGCGCAACCTGATCCTGGCGAAATACCCGGAGCACGGCATCCTGGGCGAAGAAGAAGACCGCGTGGCCGGCACCTCGCCGCTGACCTGGGTGCTCGATCCCATCGACGGCACCCGTGCCTTCATTACCGGGCTGCCGCTCTGGGGCACGCTGATCGCGCTCAACGACGGCCAGCGCCCGGTGATCGGCATCATGGACCAGCCGTTCACGCGCGAGCGGTTCAGCGGCGATGGCAGCCAGGCATGGCTCAACGGCCAGCCCCTGCGTACCCGGCCGTGCGCCGACCTGGCGCAGGCCAAGCTGATGTGCACCACGCCGGAGATGTTCGAGGACGCGGCGCAGTTCGCCGCCTTCCGCCGCGTGGCGGACGCCGCCTGCATGCAGCGCTACGGCGGCGATTGCTACGCCTACTGCATGGTCGCGGCAGGCCATGTGGATGCCGTGGTCGAGGCCGGCCTGAAGGCCTACGACGTGCAGGCGCTGATTCCCATCGTGCAAGGCGCTGGCGGCGTCATGACCAGTTGGACCGGCGGGGATGCGCAGCAGGGCGGCACCGTGGTGGCCTGCGGCGACCCGCGGCTGCACCAGCAGATACTCGCGCTGCTGAATGCGCCTGCTTGAGCACTCCCGTGGCCCTGGCGTGCCGGCCGGGCTTGCTATCATGCTGGCCGCAACGTCCGGCGCGGAAAAAAGACGGCCCAGCCAGCACGGCCATCCCGGCCCGGACTTAACCATGCAGTAGGGAAGAAACCAGAAACATGATGTCAAACGCTTGCGGCCTAGATTTCGGCACGTCCAATTCCACGGTGGGCTGGTGCCGGCCGGGACAACCCACGCTGTTGCCGCTCGAAGATGGCAAGCTCACGCTGCCCTCCGTGATCTTTTTCCATTCCGAGGATCCGCTGGTCAGCTACGGCCGCGCCGCGCTTGGCGACTACCTGGCGGGCTATGAAGGCCGGCTGATGCGCTCGCTCAAGAGCCTGCTCGGCACCTCGATGATGGAGGACAGCACCGAGGTCATGGGGCAGGCCATGCCGTTTCGCAAGCTGCTCTCGCACTTCATCGGCGAGCTCAAGCAGCGCGCCGAGACCTCGGCCGGCGCCAGCTTCGACAAGGTAGTGCTGGGCCGCCCGGTGTTCTTCATCGACGAAGACCCCAAGGCCGACCAGCTCGCCGAGCAGACGCTGCGCGAGATCGCGGCGGATGCCGGCTTCAAGGACATCGAGTTCCAGTATGAGCCGATCGCCGCGGCCTTCGATTATGAAGCCACGATCGCGCGTGAGGAACTGGTGCTGGTGGCCGACATCGGTGGCGGCACCTCCGACTTCTCGCTGGTGCGCCTGTCGCCCGAGCGGGCCGGCAAGGTCGACCGGCGTGGCGACATCCTGGCCAACGGCGGCGTGCACATCGGCGGTACGGACTTCGACAAGAGCTTGAGCCTGGCGAGCGTGATGCCATTCCTGGGCCTGGGCAGCGAGCTGCGCAATGGCAAGGCGATGCCTTCGGGCCAGTATTTCGACCTTGCGAGCTGGCACACCATCAACCTGGTCTACACTCGCAAGGCATGGTCGCACGTGATGGACAACTATCGCGATGCCGCCGACAAGATAAAGCTGGACCGCCTGATCAGCCTGATCAAGCAGCGCGCCGGCCACTGGCTCGCGATCCAGGTGGAAGCCGCCAAGATCGCCTTGTCGGGCGAGCCGCAGACGCAGCTCGACCTCGGGCGCATCGCCCCGGGCGAGACCATGGCGATCAGCCGCGCTGACTTTGACCAGTCCATTGCGAAGCTGGTTGGCAAGACCGAGGTGACGGTGCAGGCGTTGTTGCGCGATGCGGGCGTGCAGGCGGATGCGATCGACACCGTATTGTTTACCGGCGGGTCCAGCAGCGTGCCTTTGCTGCGTGAGCGGCTGTCCGAGCTGATCCCCGGGGCGCAGCGGATCGAGGGCGATCTGTTTGGCGGCATTGGTTCCGGGTTGGCGCTGGATGCCCGGCGCAAGTTCGGGTGAGGGGATTGGGTGGGGTAGGTTGACTGCAACTGCAACTGCTCAACGTCAAGGGCAACTGCAGTTTCACCACCCCTGCGGGGCGGCGACCTACTTTCTTGTCTCGCCAAGAAAGTAGGCAAAGAAGGCGACCCGGATGCGGCGAAAGACTCCTCGTCGCCAGACCAAAAGAGCGGCCGGGACCCAAACTCACATCGCCTTAAGGCGATGCTCAGACACGGGTCCCTCTTTTCCGCTCTTTTGGCCTGACGACGAGGCGCCGCATAACGGGAGATTCAAACCTCCACGCCTCGGTTTGCATCGCGCTTGGGTGATTTCCGCCTGGAGGCGGGAATCACGGCTACACGGAATATCGTTTTCTGCTCTCTCTGGTTCGCTCCCCCCACGCAGTGGGAGGGGCCGGGCGGGCGCAGGCAAGAGCGAGATGCCCTAGACCGCAGCCCATGGCCGGGTGCCGTCCGTCATCCCCGCATGCTAATGTCCCATCTTCGCGAATTCGCGTTTTCGAAGAGGCACCACATGCATGCGGCTATCGTCGAAGCCAGCTACGGCTCCGATCCGGTTGGTCTGGTCAGCGGCTTCCGCTTCCTGCCCGGCGAGCCGGGCCAGCCCATCGATTCCGCCGCGGCGGCCGCGTGGCTCGGGCAGCCTCCGCCGGGCGACGAGTTTCTTTGGCTGCACTTCAATCTGTCGCATAGCGCGTGCGAGCGCTGGCTCAAGGGCCAGCTCGACCTGCCCGAGGGATTCTTCGAGGCGCTGCGCGAGGGCTCGCGCTCCACCCGCATCGAGCGCCTGGATACGGCGCTGCTTGCGGTGGTCAATGACGTGATCTACAACTTCGGCGTGGCCACCACCGATATCTCCACGCTGTGGGCCTGCGCCGACCGCCGCATCCTGGTGACAGCGCGCATGAAGCCGCTGCGCTCGGTTGACCAGCTGCGCGCCTCGGTGCGCCAGGGCGAGTTGTTCCACACGCCGCTGGCGCTGCTGGTGCATTTGCTGCGCGACCAGGCCGATGTGCTGGTGCGCATCGTGCGCGAAACCAGCGTGACCGTGGACCAGGTCGAGGATCGCCTGCTCTCGCATCGTCTGCACGGCAACCGCGCGGAGCTTGGCTCCATGCGCCGCGGCCTAGTGCGCTTGCAGCGGCTGCTCGCGCCCGAGCCCGGCGCGCTGTTCCGCCTGCTCAACCGGCCTCCCGCCTGGCTGCAGGACCAGGACATCCAGGATCTGCGCTCCTCCACCGAGGAGTTCTCCCTGGTCCTGAGCGACCTGGCCGCGCTGGTCGAGCGCATCAAGCTGCTGCAGGAAGAGATCGCGGCCAAGCTCAACGAGCAGACCAACCGCACGCTGTTCACGCTGACGCTGGTCACCGTGCTGGCGTTGCCGATCAACATTGTGGCCGGCTTCTTCGGCATGAATGTGGGCGGGATTCCGCTGGCGGACCATCCGCACGGTTTCTGGGTGCTGGTGGTGCTGGTGGCCAGCTTCACCGTGCTGGCGGGGCGCTGGGCCTTCCGCAAGCAGGGCGATTACTGAGCGCACGGGTGACCATTCACGAGCGCGTCACATCTCGCGGTTAGCCTGCCAGTCACCACGTTGTTGCGAACAGGAGTTAGCAATGAGACCAGACGAGAACGAGCTGATTCGGCGTATCCACCGCGAGGTGGCCGATCACTATGACGAAGAACTCGAACTGGAGCTGGAAGACCACCATGTCGATACGCTGTTCGGCGAAGCCGCCGGCGGCCTGGACGACGACGAGCGGGCTGCGCGGCGGCTGTACTTTCGCGAGCTGTTCCGCCTGCAGGGCGAGCTGGTCAAGCTGCAAAGCTGGGTGGTGGAGACTGGCCACAAGGTCGTGATCTTGTTTGAAGGGCGCGACGCGGCCGGCAAAGGCGGCGTGATCAAGCGCATCACCCAGCGGCTCAATCCGCGCGTGGCCCGGGTGGCGGCGCTGCCGGCGCCCAACGACCGCGAACGCACCCAGTGGTATTTCCAGCGCTATGTCTCGCACTTGCCGGCGGCGGGGGAGATCGTGCTGTTCGACCGCAGCTGGTACAACCGCGCCGGCGTGGAGCGCGTGATGGGCTTTTGCACCGACGACCAGTACGAAGAGTTCTTCCGCTCGGTGCCGGAGTTCGAACGCATGCTGGTGCGCTCCGGCATCCAGGTGATCAAATACTGGTTCTCGATCTCGGACGAAGAGCAGCACCTGCGCTTCCTCTCCCGCATCCACGATCCGCTCAAGCAGTGGAAGCTCAGCCCGATGGATCTCGAATCCCGCCGGCGCTGGGAGGATTACACCCGCGCCAAGGAAATCATGCTGGAGCGCACGCATATCGACGAGGCGCCGTGGTGGGTGGTGCAGGCGGTCGACAAGAAAAAGGCGCGCCTCAATTGCATCCATCACCTGCTGCAGCAGATGCCTTATGAAGAGCGCGTGCAGCCGCCCGTGGTGCTGCCGCAGCGCGAGCGGCACGACGACTACTCGCGCCAGCCGGTGCCCGACAACATGATCGTGCCGGAAGTCTACTGAGCCTTCTTTTTCGCGCGCCGCGACGACGCCTTGCGCGGGTGCCGGCAGCCCTTGCCGTAGCCGTAGCCGGTGGCGTTGTCGAACCTGCAGATATAGAGGCAGGCAGACGCCACGCTCATGCCGCGCTCCTGCAACCGGCGCGCTGCAGGATGAAGCTGGCCACGTCGTCGCGCACGGGCGCCAGCCAGTGCAGCGGGTCGGCGAACACGCCGATCAGCAGTGTGTGGGAGAGCCGGGCATAGCTGCGGAACTGCACGGGCACGCCGCGTTGTTCCAGCCGCGTTGCCATTTGCGCGGAGTTGCGCAGCGGGTTGATCAGGCGGTCGCCGTCGTCCACGCCGATGAACGCTGCGGGTGAGCGCGCGTCGGCATAGTCGATCGGCTGCGAACCGGGCGGGTAGTCGGGGTGGTGGAACACCGGCTGCGCCTGGCGATTCTCGATCGGCAGGAAATCGTAGGCCCCTGCCAGCCCGATCCAGCCGCGCAGCAGGGCGGGACTCATGTCGAAGCTGCCGAGCCAGCGCGCATCGAGCGCGAGCATGGCGGCGTTGTAGCCACCCGCGCTGTGCCCCATCAGGAACAGCCGTTGCGGGTCGCCGCCGTAGCCGGCGATCTCGCGCCGCGTCCACGCGACCGCGCGCGCGTTGTCCAACAGGAAATCCGGATAGCTGACTTCGGGGTAGAGGCGATAGTCCGGGATCACGGTCAGGATGCCGCGCGCGGCCAGCGCTGCCGCGACGAAGGCGTATTCGGCCTTTTCCCCGCTGTTCCAGGTGCCCCCATAGAAGAACACCACGACCGGCGCCTGGCCTGGGCACGCCGGCTGGCGCGGCGCATAGATGTCGAGCCTGGCGCGTTCGCCGTCGCCGTAGGGCACGTTGGTGCTCAGGGCATAGGCTTTGCTTTGGGTTAAGGCATTGAGCACGTCCGATGTGGAGCAGGCGCTTAGGCCGACCACCAGCGGCAATGCCAGGAGGAGCGAAAGAAAGCGCGGTCTGAGCATCGGCAAGGCTTCCTCTTCGGTAGCTTTTTCAAGTGCTGCCAGCCATTCTTGCATAGTCGCCGCGCGCAGTGCGGCATGGCGTGCCCGCCGGGCCAGGCATGGATGCGCAGCAAGTTGAATGCCACGCGCGCTTCGCACGTCTCGCCCCGGTGCATGCCCTGCCTGGCTCCGGCTATTCTCAGTGAAGGCTCGCTACAGGAGGTGTTCCTTGTTCGGTACCTGGGCTTGGGTCATCGGCGCGTTGCTCATCACCATGGGTTTGATCAGTTCGCAGGTAAAGCGGCTGCCGCTGTCGGCGTCGGCGCTTTACCTGCTGTTCGGCATCGGGCTCGGGCCATGGGGGCTTGGCCTGATCCGGGGCGATGTGACGGATCGCGATCATGCGGTTGCGCTGGAGATCGTGACGGAGATCGCCCTGCTGGTATCGCTGTTCGCGGTGGGGCTGCGGCTGCGTGTGCATCCGCGCGATCGCCTCTGGCGCGTTGCCCTGCGGCTGGCCACGGTGGGGATGCTGCTGACCATCGCCATGCTGTTCGCGATTGGCTTCTGGGCCATGGGCTTGCCTGCGGGCGTGGCCCTGCTGCTCGCGGCCATCCTGGCGCCAACGGATCCGGTGCTGGCCTCCGACGTGCAGGTCGAGGATACGCAGGACCGCGACCGGATGCGCTTTAGCTTGACCGGGGAGGGCGGGCTCAACGACGGCGCCGCGTTTCCCTTCGTCATCCTCGCGCTTGGCCTGATGGGCGCGCAGGATGCCGGCATTGGCTGGCAGCGTTGGCTGTGGGTCGACCTGCTGTGGGCCTCGCTGGCTGGCCTGGCCCTGGGCTGGAGCATGGGCTGGCTGTGCAGCCGCGCGGTGCTGGCCCTGCGCAAGCGCCAGCGTGGCGCGGCCGGCATGGAGAGCTTCTTCGCCGTCGGCCTGATCGGGCTGGCTTACGGCGCCGCGCTGGCCGTGCACAGCTATGGCTTCCTGGCGGTGTTTGCCGCGGGCATGGCCATGCGCCACGTCGAGCACCAGGAGAACCAGGACGTCGAGGCCGACGAAGTGCTGGGCGCGACCGTGTTCTCGGAGCAGGAGAGCACGGCCGTGCAGCACGACAAGGCTGCCGCCTACCTGGCGCACACCGTCAGCGAGTTCTCGCTGGACCTCGAGCGGCTAGCCGAGCTTAGCGTGATGGTGGCGGTGGGCGCGCTGCTCTCCGTACGGATGCTGCGCTGGGAGTACCTTGGCCTGGGGCTGGCGCTGATCCTCGTGGTGCGCCCGCTGGCCGTGGGGATCTCTACCATCGGGGTTGCGCTGCAGCCGCCGCAGCGGCGGCTCATTGCCTGGTTTGGCGTGCGCGGCATCGGCTCGGTCTACTACCTGGCCTATGCGCTTGCGCATGGTGCGGATTTCCGCCACGGGGCCATGCTGGCCGACGCCACGCTCTGCGTGGTGGTGCTATCGGTGGTGCTGCACGGCTCATCGGCCACGCCCCTGATGGCGATGTACCGGCGCTGGCGCGGCGCCGCCAAGGCCTGAATCCATTGGCTTGCGCAGCGCTTCTGGCACTCGCCTGCAGTTTTCTCCCTCGTTAAAGCTCTTGTCCCGGATGCCGTTATTTGTGTGGCTTAGGCTTCGTGCGCCCAGGCCTGCATCCACAGAACAAGAATCGGAGCTTTAGAACATGAGGGGTCCTCTCTTCCGCCAATGCGCAAGCCAGCTCGCTGCCCTGCTGGCCGCCATGTCTGTCGCCGCCTGCGGTGGCGGTGGCGGCGATGCGCCAGCTGCCGCCCAGACAAACGCGAGTCCTTCCGTGCCGGTCGCCAGCGCGCCCGTGCCGCCCACGCTGGCGCCGGCCTGCGGCGGCTGCAGCGCCGTGGATGCCAGCAATTACTCGGGTTCCGGCGTCGGCGTCTGGTCTGCCTCCAACACCACCGGCGCGCCAGCCGATGTGCCCGTTGCCATCGGCGGCGTGAATGGCAAGCCCGTGACGCTGCTCTACACCAACGGCGCCACGGCGCAGGCCATGCCGGCCGGCCTGTCGCTGTCGGTGATCCAGTCCGTGCTGGGCAACCTCTCGATTCAGTCGGTCTCCACCGGGCAGGACGAACAAACGCTGCGCGACATTGCCGAGTTCAATCGCACCGGCTGGGCAGCACTGGCCGGCGGCAAGCAGGTGGCCAGCCTTTCCGAAATCGCACCGCCACCGCCGCTCGCTTCCGTGCTCAACGATACCAAGAGCTGGTACCACACCGACGGCACACGCCGCGCGGCCACGCTGGTCAAGCAAGTGAGCACGACAGACGCCACCACCGTCAACATCTGGGTGGAGACCACCGAGTCGGCGCCTGGCAAGGTCACCGGCACCCTCGTCGACACGCTGGCTGCCGCCTTCGCTAGCGGCGGCGGCATCTACGACATGCTGACCTCGGTCGGCGGCCCGTTGTGGGGCGCGCACAGCTACAACAACCTGATCGCCGGCAGCGGCCAGCCGGTGGATATCGTCGTGCTCAACTTCGACAACAATGGCAAGCCATTCGGCACCGTGGGCTATTTCTGGGGCCTGCACAACCTGAAGGCCACCTCGGATTCACGCAGCAACGAGTCGCTGTCGCTCTATCTCGATTCCGAGACCCTGTACCTGGGCGGCGCCGAAGGCCTGAAGTCGATGAAGATGACCATGGCGCACGAGGGGATGCATATGCAGAACTTCTACCGCCGCGGCGTCAAGGCCGGCCAGCAGTACGCATTCGATAGCTGGCTGGAAGAAATGTCCGCGATGATGATGGAGGACTTCGCCAGCCAGACCATCGACCCCACGTACAACGCGATCCGCGACGTGCGTTTCAGGGACTACGTGAGCTATGGCAACGGCAACTTCAACTGCAATATGCTGAATTTCACTGGATTCGGCGCCACCTGCGAGAGCTATTCGGTGTCGGGCAGCTTCGGCGGCTTCCTGGACCGGCAACTCGGCCTGGCCTTTTACAAGGACCTGCTGGGCCGGACTTCCAGCGCGGACTCCAAGACCGTGCTCGACCAGGCCATCAAGGCCGCGCGCCCGGACTCCGGCTTTAGCCAGGAACTGTTGCGCTGGAGCGTGACCAGCAATTCGCTGATGCCAGCCGCGACGTCGCCGTCGCGTTACGGCTACCCGGCCCGTGTCGACGGCGGCTTCACGCTCCCGCTGATCGATCCGGACCTGTTCCGCGCCTCGCGCAAGCTGCCGGTGGCCGTGCCCGCCACGTTGCAGCCGTATGGTAGTTTCCCGGTGGTTCGCAGCAACGGGGGTGCCACGTTCAGCGAGACCGTGCGCGTGCCTGCCGGCGCTACGCTATCCGTCGTGGTGTACTGATTGTACTGACCGCGCTAAGCGCAGGCTCGCCGGATCTGCCTCCGGTGGCTCCCGGGCGGCGATGTTCGCCGCCCGGACTTGTCAATCCAACAAACCTCATGCGCCGAATCCTGCTCCTGATTGCTGCCCTGTCCGTCGTGCTGGCTGCGTGCGTGCACGCGGTGCCGGCCGGGCGGTCCATCGCCTTGACGGGCACGGTGATGGTCAAGGGCAGCGCCCTGTTCCAGCAGCCGGTGCTGGTCACCGCTGATGGCGAGGCATGGGTGCTGGAGAAATTCCCTGTCGGCGAGGCCGAGGCGTTGCGCGGCCAGAAGGTGGGCGTGACCGGCACCGTGCTGCGCGCAAACCAGCCCGGCACGTGGGCGCCGGCCATCCGCGTCGAGCGGATCGAGGCCGTGCCGGACGGCGCGCCTGCGCGCTAGATCCGGCTAGCTCCAGCCTGGTCAGTCGCTCGGGCCCGCGCGGTCGGGGAACGCCTCTTCCAGCGTCAATACCGTACCGGTCAGGCTACCGTCATAGCCGGGCAGGGCATCCACCACCTGCCGGAAACCGGCGCTCCTGAGTGCCGCGACGGCGCCGGCCAGTGCTGGGCTTTGCAGGCGCTCCCGCTCGATCACAAAGAAGTACCGTTCCTTGAGCACCGGCACGAAATCCAGCCCGAAGCGGCGCGCCGCCGTCTCCACGCCGAACCCCGCATCCGCCATGCCGCTGCCGATATAGGCGGCCACCGCGGCGTGGGTGAACTCGCCATTGCTGTAACCCTCGATGCGCCCGCTGTCGATGCCGCGCGCCTTGAGCATCAGGTCCAGCAGCAGCCGCGTGCCGGAACCGGTCTGGCGGTTGACGAAGCGCACGTCGGCGCGGCAGAGATCTTGCAGCGTGGTGACCTGCTTCGGGTTGCCGGGGCGCACGAAGATGCCTTGCGAGCGAACCGCGAGCTGAATCAGGCAATGGGTCTGCGGGCGAATCCATGTGGCAAAGCTCGCCAGCATGTCCCGCTCGAATTCGCCGATCGGCACATGGAAGCCGGCAATATCGCAGGCACCTTGCGCAAGTGCCGCAACCGCCTCAAGGCTGCCGCAGTATTTCAGGTCGTGGCGCACCTGGTGCGCATCCAGGAAATCATGCAGCGCCGCCACCGCGAAGCCATGGCTGGCGTGCAGGCGCAGCGTGGGGCCGGGTTGGTCCACCAGCTTTTTCAGTTCGATTTCCAGTTCCGAGGCCAGGCTCTCCAGCGTGGGTGAGAGCCGCGCGGCAATGCGCTTGCTGGCCCACACCAGTTGCTGTGCCAGCGGCGACAGCGCGCTGCCGCGCCCGCGGGTCTTGACGATCAGCGCGCCGCCGAACAGGGTTTGCGCGTCACGCAGGATGCCCCAGGCGTAGCGGTAGGACAGGCCGGTCGCCTGCGCCGACTGGCTGATGCTGCCTGTGCTTTCGATATGCCCGAGCAAGGTGACCAGGCGGGACACGTCTAGTGGGGCGCTGGCGGCATCGCTGTCGTCGCGGATTTGGAGGTGGGGCAGGATCGAGATGCGAATCATATGAGAAAAATAGCATATTGCTCGAACGTGGCCAACTGCCTATAGTCCGCTCGAAGAGGCATAGCACCCGATAAAAGCCCGCTTAACTGCCCAGGCGAGATGGGGAATGCCCGTTCAGAGCCCCCAAGATATGAAAAAAATAGCATATAACGCGGTCGCCGCGACACGGCGTGCCGCACCCCGCAGCAAATCCTGGCAAGACGCGCAAGCCAATGCGCCACAACGTCTGCCGCTGGCGCCGCGCTTGAGCGCTTGCGCCGGCCCGAGCTGCGCCACCAGGAGACTCGATGTCTGATTCCGCTGCCAAGCCAGCCGCCAGCGCCGTGCGCGACCCGGTCGCCCGCATCGTGGCCGCGCGCCGCGACATGCCGGGCGCCTTGCTGCCCATCCTCCACGAGATCCAGGACACGGTAGGCTACGTGCCCGCCGACGCCTTGCCCGAGATTGCCCGCGCGCTCAACCTGTCGCGCGCCGAGGTGCATGGCGTGGTCACCTTCTATCACCACTTTCGCGACAGCAAGCCGGGCCGGCACGTGGTCCAGGTCTGCCGCGCGGAAGCGTGCCAGTCGGTTGGCAGCGAGGCCCTTGCCGCGCACGCCGAGCGCGCGCTGGGCTGCGGATTCCATGAAACCACCGCCGATGGCGAGTTCACGCTGGAGCCGGTGTATTGCCTCGGCCAGTGCGCCTGTGGCCCGGCCGTGATGATCGACGGGGAGCTGGCTGGCCGCGTCACGGCGCAGCGCTTCGATGCCCTGATCAAAGCCTGCGCGGACGTGGCAGTGGACCAGGAGGTGCAAGCATGAGCATCACCGTTTTCGTACCCCGCGATTCCAGCGCGCTGGCCATGGGCGCCGATGCGGTGGCCCGCGCCATCACGCGTGAGGCCACGGCGCGTGGCGCCAGCATCGAACTGGTGCGCAACGGCTCGCGCGGCATGTTCTGGCTTGAGCCGCTGGTTGAAGTGCAGACCCCCGCCGGACGTGTGGCCTATGGGCCGGTTACCGCCGAAGATGTCGCCGCGCTGTTCGATGCCGACTTCCTGGCGGGTGGCGCGCATGCGCTGGCGCAGGGGCTCACCGAGGAAATCCCGTTCCTCAAGGGGCAGGAGCGCTTGACCCTTGCCCGCATGGGCATCACCGATCCGCTCTCGCTCGCGGACTACATCGCACACGATGGCTATGACGGCCTGACCCGCGCGCTGGCGCTGGACGGCGCGCAGATCGTGCAGGAAGTGACCGATTCCGGCCTGCGCGGACGCGGGGGCGCGGCGTTTCCCACGGGCATCAAGTGGCAGACGGTGCGCAACGCGCAGTCGCCCATCAAGTACGTGGTCTGCAATGCCGATGAAGGCGACTCCGGCACCTTCTCCGACCGCATGGTGATGGAAGGCGACCCGTTCATGCTGATCGAAGGCATGACCATCGCCGGCCTAGCTGTCGGCGCGGAGCATGGCTACATCTACGTGCGCTCTGAATATCCGCACGCTATCGCCGTGCTGGAATCCGCCGTTGGCATCGCGCAGGCGGCCGGCTGGCTGGGTGACGATATCCGCGGCAGCGGCCGGCGCTTCCGGCTCGAAGTGCGCAAGGGCGCCGGTGCCTATGTCTGCGGCGAGGAAACCGCGCTGCTGGAAAGCCTGGAGGGCAAGCGCGGCGTGGTGCGCGCCAAGCCGCCGCTGCCGGCCATCGAGGGGCTGTTCGGCAAGCCCACCATCATCAACAACGTGATCTCGCTGGCCACCGTGCCGGTGATCCTCGCGCGCGGCGCACAGTTCTATCGCGACTTTGGCATGGGCCGCTCGCGCGGCACGCTGCCGTTCCAGATCGCCGGCAATGTGCGCCAGGGCGGACTGGTGGAGAAAGCCTTCGGCGTGACCCTGCGCGAACTGCTTGAGGGCTACGGCCAGGGCACGC
The DNA here is from genome assembly GCF_058794615.1 of Cupriavidus sp. GW823-FHT07A04. Classification (NCBI taxonomy): domain Bacteria; kingdom Pseudomonadati; phylum Pseudomonadota; class Betaproteobacteria; order Burkholderiales; family Burkholderiaceae; genus Cupriavidus; species Cupriavidus sp. GW823-FHT07A04. The sequence continues at coordinate 123,447 of NZ_JBXAHA010000014.1, read as the reverse complement.
GCAGCGCACGGCCCATCCGCGCGGTGCAGGTGGGCGGCCCGCTGGGCGCGTACCTGCCGGTGTCGCGGCTGGATACGCCGATGGACTACGAAGCCTTCGCCGCGTTTGGCGCGGTGCTGGGGCATGGCGGCATCGTGGTGTTCGACGACACCGTCGACATGGCCAGGCAAGCCCGCTACGCGATGGAATTCTGCGCCATCGAATCCTGCGGCAAGTGCACGCCGTGCCGGATCGGCTCCACGCGCGGCGTCGAGGTGATCGACAAGATCATCGCGGGCGACCAGCCGGTGAAGCACGTCAAGCTGGTGCGCGACCTGTGCGACACCATGCTGGGCGGATCGTTGTGCGCCATGGGCGGCATGACGCCGTACCCGGTGCTGTCGGCGCTAGACGCATTCCCGGAAGACTTTGGCGTGGCAGCGCCAGCCAAAGCTGCCTGAGCGTAGCGCCTCAGCCTATCGAACCGGCGCTGCCACTGCGCCACTCTGAATCACCAGTATGCGGCCCAGGCCGCAGCGGGAGCCCGCCTTGAACACACGCAACGAAATCGACTTCGGCACGCCGGCCAGCGATTCACAACAGCAGGTCACCCTAGAGATCGACGGCGTCGACGTGACCGTGCCCGCCGGCACCTCGCTGATGCGCGCCGCCGTGCAAGCCGGTGTGAACGTGCCCAAGCTGTGCGCCACCGATAGCCTCAAGTCCTTCGGCTCCTGCCGCCTGTGCCTGGTCGAGATCGAAGGCCGGCGGGGCTTCCCCGCCTCGTGCACCACGCCGGCCGAAGCCGGCATGAAGGTGAAGACGCAAACCGACAAGCTGGCCGACCTGCGCCGCGGCGTGATGGAGCTGTATATCTCCGACCATCCGCTCGACTGCCTGACCTGCCCCACCAACGGCAACTGCGAGTTGCAGGATATGGCCGGCGTGGTCGGCCTGCGCGAAGTGCGCTATGGGTACGACGGCGCGAACCACCGCGCCGAGGCCAAGGACGAGTCCAATCCGTATTTCACCTACGATCCCTCCAAGTGCATCGTGTGCAATCGCTGCGTGCGCGCCTGCGAGGAAACCCAGGGCACCTTCGCGCTCACCATCAGCGGCCGCGGTTTTGACTCGCGCGTGACGGCGGGGCAGGGCGACAGCTTCATGGATTCCGACTGCGTGTCGTGCGGCGCCTGCGTGCAGGCGTGCCCTACCGCCACGCTGGCCGAGACCTCCATCATCCGCATGGGGCAGCCGGAGCACAGCAAGGTCACCACTTGCGCTTACTGTGGCGTGGGCTGCGCCTTCAAGGCGGAGATGAAGGGCAATGAAGTGGTGCGCATGGTGCCGTACAAGAACGGCCAGGCCAACGAGGGGCACTCGTGCGTGAAGGGCCGCTTCGCCTTTGGCTATGCGACCCACAAAGACCGCATCCTGAACCCGATGATCCGCGCCAGGATCACGGATCCGTGGCGCGAAGTGTCGTGGGAAGAAGCGATCAGCCACGCGGCCTCCGAATTCAAGCGCATCCAGGCCAAGCATGGCCGCGATGCCATCGGCGGCATCGTGTCCTCGCGCTGTACCAACGAGGAAGGCTACCTGGTGCAGAAGCTGGTGCGCGCCGCCTTCGGCAACAACAACGTCGATACCTGCGCGCGGGTTTGCCACTCGCCCACCGGCTACGGCCTCAAGCAGACGCTGGGCGAATCCGCCGGCACGCAGACCTTCCGCTCGGTGGAGAAGGCGGACGTCATCATGGTGATGGGCGCCAACCCGACCGACGGCCACCCCGTGTTTGCCTCGCGCATGAAAAAGCGCCTGCGCGCCGGCGCCAAGCTGATCGTGATCGATCCGCGCCGCATCGACCTGGTCGATTCGCCGCACGTGCGCGCCGACTTCCACCTGCAATTGCGTCCCGGCACCAACGTAGCGGTGGTGACGTCGATGGCCCACGTGATCGTCAGCGAAGGCCTGATGGCCGAATCGTTTATCGCCGAGCGTTGCGAGGACCGTGCGTTCCAGCAATGGCGCGACTTCGTCATGCTGCCGGAGAACTCGCCGGAAGCCATGGCCGAGATCACCGGCATTCCCGCCGGGCAACTGCGCGGCGCCGCACGCCTGTACGCCACCGGCGGCAATGCCGCGATCTATTACGGCCTGGGCGTGACCGAACATGCGCAGGGCTCGACCACCGTGATGGGCATCGCCAACCTCGCCATGTGCACGGGCAATATCGGCCGCGAAGGCGTGGGCGTGAACCCGCTGCGCGGACAGAACAACGTGCAGGGCTCGTGCGACATCGGCTCGTTCCCGCATGAACTGCCGGGCTACCGCCACGTGTCGGATTCCACCACGCGCGGGCTGTTCGAATCCGCGTGGAATGTGGAGATCAGCCCGGAGCCGGGCCTGCGCATTCCCAATATGTTCGAGGCCGCGCTGTCCGGCAGCTTCATGGGCCTGTACTGCCAGGGCGAAGACATCGTGCAGTCCGACCCGAACACGCAGCACGTGTCGGCAGCGCTGTCGGCCATGGAATGCATCGTGGTGCAGGACATCTTCCTCAACGAGACCGCCAAGTACGCGCACGTATTCCTGCCGGGCTCGTCCTTCCTGGAGAAGGACGGCACCTTCACCAACGCCGAGCGCCGTATCTCGCGCGTGCGCAAAGTGATGCCGCCCAAGGCGCGCTATGCCGACTGGGAAGCCACCGTGCTGCTGTCCAACGCGCTGGGCTATCCGATGGAGTACAAGCATCCTTCCGAGATCATGGACGAGATCGCGCGGCTCACGCCCACCTTCAGCGGCGTCAGCTACCAGCGCCTGGAAGAACTCGGCAGCATCCAGTGGCCGTGCAACGACGCCGCGCCCGAGGGCACGCCGACCATGCACATCGACGCATTCGTGCGCGGCAAGGGCAAGTTCATCATCACCCGCTACGTGCCCACCAACGAACGCGTGAACCGCAAGTTCCCGCTGATTCTCACCACGGGCCGCATCCTGTCGCAGTACAACGTCGGCGCACAGACACGCCGCACCGAGAACGTGATGTGGCATGACGAAGACCGCCTGGAGATCCATCCGCACGACGCCGAGGAACGCGGCATCAAGGACGGCGACTGGGTCGGCGTGCAAAGCCGTGCGGGCGAAACCGTGCTGCGCGCCATCGTCAGCGAGCGCATGCAGCCGGGCGTGGTCTACACCACCTTCCACTTCCCCGAGTCCGGCGCCAATGTGATCACCACCGACAACTCGGACTGGGCGACCAACTGCCCCGAGTACAAGGTCACCGCGGTGCAGGTCATGCCGGTGGCGCAGCCGTCCGAATGGCAGCGCCAGTACCGCGATTTCCACGATCAGCAGATGCAGTTGCTGCAGGCGGCCAGCGCCGAGGCAGGGCCGGCATGACACTCTGCGAACTCGCCATGGCCGACGCCGAGCCGGCCACCCACAGCACCTTCGCGGTCAGCCGCAGCCACCTCGGCGAACTGGCACTGGAGGACGACGAGATTGCCGAGGAAGTGCCGGTTGCGCTCGAGTACAACGGCATCTCGCATGCGGTCATGCTGGCCTCGCCGGCCGATCTCGAAGACTTCGCGCTGGGCTTCAGCCTGAGCGAAGGGCTGGTGGCCAGCCCGCGCGATGTTTATGAGATAGAGACCGAGGTCCGCCCCGAAGGTATCGCGGTGCGGTTGCGCATCGCGGCGCAAGCCTTCGCCGCGCTCAGGGATCGGCGCCGCGCCATGGCGGGCCGAACCGGCTGCGGCCTGTGCGGCACCGAATCGCTGCAGGAAGTCATGCGCGCCCCGGCACCCGTGAGCAGCGGCGCCAGCTTCAGCGACGAGGCGATGTACGCCGCATTCGCGCAGTTGCAGACCCGGCAGGAACTGCTGCGCCACACCGGCGCCACGCACGCCGCCGCGTGGCTGCGCGCCGACGGCCAGGTTGCGCTGGTCCGCGAAGACGTGGGCCGCCACAACGCGCTCGACAAACTGATCGGCGCGCTGGCACGCACCGGCGAGGACCGCTCGCGCGGCGCCGTGCTGGTGACCAGCCGCGCCAGCTACGAAATGGTGCTGAAGACCGCCGGCGCCGGCGTCGGCGTGCTGGCCGCCGTATCCGGCCCGACCGCGCTCGCGGTACGCCTGGCGATCGATGCCGGCGTCACGCTGGCCGGCTTTGTACGCGCCGGCCGGCACGTGGTCTACTCCCACCCCCAACGTTTGCACAGCAGGACGGAACAAGCATGAACTCCGACAACCTCGTCAAGATGGCGAACCAGATCGGCACCTTCTTCGAAGCCATGCCGGACCGCGAAGAAGCGGTGGCGGATATCGCCAGCCATATCAAGCGCTTCTGGGAGCCACGTATGCGGCGCGCTTTGCTGGCGCGGCTGGATGGGAGTGAAGATGCTGGGCTGGATGAGATTGTGTTGTTGGCGGTGACGAGGTATCGGGGGGCGTTGGAGTGATTGGGTTGGTCGCTGTTTCTTTGGGCGGCGATGGCAGCTTGCACCCAAGGGCCATACGACATCCCCCTGCGGGGGCTGCCGGTCACTTTTCTTTGACCGGCAAAGAAAACTAACGAAAAGAAAGCCGCCCTGCCGGGCGCAGAGCAATCGGGCTTATGTGGGGCAGTGGTTGCGTCGTACGGCCCGGAGTGTTGGCTAGCCGATCCTACCGGCCCCAAGGGCATCGCTACGGCATGACCTATGGGTTACGTGGTGCAGCCCCTGACCTCGCTTGCGGTGACCATTCCCACATCTGCCGTTCGCGGGGCGAAGTGCTGCGCCGTTTCGGGTGTGGCTGGTTTCGTGGTTTTGTCTCGGAGGGCAAGCGTGGTGAGTTGCGGGCGCGGCCCTCGCGCACGGGCCACGGTGCCCACCACGAAACCAGGGGAGCCGAGAGTAAGGCGCCGGTAGAGCCGGTACGGCAGGGCATCAAATACCCGGGCGCCCGCCGCCAGAGACAAAACCACGAAACCACGAGGGCAGGCAGGATCGTGGTGCTGCGCACCGCGAACGGCAGATGCCCGAACGCTCACCGAGCAAAGCGATCAGGGGCACCACCACGTGACCATTGGGTGATGCCGTGGCGATGACCTCCAAGCCGGTATGGCAAAGGCCAGCCAACACTGCGGGCCGTACGACGCAACCACCGCCCCACATAAGCCCGATTGCTCTGCCCCCGGCAGGGTCGGCTTTCTTCTCGTTAGTCTTCTTTGCCGACGCAAAGAAGAGTGACCGGCAGCCCCCGCAGGGGGATGTCGTACGGCTTTTGGGTCCAAAAGCCAACGCCGATGAAAGAAACAGCGACACCCCAAGCAGAGCGATGTCGTATAGCTGTTGGGTGCAAGCTGCATCGCCGCTCAAAGAATCAGCAACCAACCCAGCACCGGGATGTCGTGCGGCCCGTGGGCGCAAAAACCAACGCCGCCCAATCTACCTACTTCAACCTCAACGGCTCCAACAACGCCGCATCATATTCCCCCCTCCCAATCCTCCCCAACTCCAGCATCCGCAGCAAGATATAAGCCTGCCGCTGCCGGGCGCGCCGAGGATTCACCACCGGGTTATTCGCCGAAGGCGCCTTCGGCAATCCGGCCAGCATCGCGCATTCCGCCAAAGTCAGCTCGCCCACCGGCTTGCCAAAATACGTCTCGGCCGCCTCGGCAAAACCATAGGCCCCTTGCCCAAGGTAGACCTTGTTCATGTAGAGCTCGAGGATCTCGTCCTTGCTCATGGCGTGTTCGATCCGGTAAGCCAGCAGCACCTCATACAGCTTGCGGGTGTAGGTCTTCTCGCGCGAGAGGAAGAAATTGCGCGCCACCTGCATGGTGATGGTGGAGGCGCCTTGCGACAGCTCATCGGACAGGTTGGCCACGCCGGCGCGGATCACGCCGACATAGTCGATGCCGTCATGCAGGTAGAAGCGGTCGTCCTCGATGGCTACCACCGCCTGGGTCAGCTTGGGCGGTATCTCGCCGATGGGCACGTAGCCGGGCGACTGGCGGAAAGTGGTGAGCGCGTCCAGCGTGGGCAGCTGGCGCTGAGCGACGAGCACGGTGAGCGTGCCGAGCAGGGCCGCGCCCAGGATGAGCAGCAGCACCAGCTTGAGAAAATTCGACCAGAGACGTTCCATGGGCCGTATTGTGCCAGCACCGGCCATGTCCCTGCCCCGGCTCAAGCCGCCCCGCCGGTTCAGTCCGCCGGCAGCGCCACGCCAAGCTCCTTTGCCAGGGTTTCCAGGTTGCGCCAGATCGCAGGGTTCACGTCCAGGTGGGTGGTCGTGAGCGCGCGGTTGGCGGCTTCGAACTCGCCCGGGTATTGCACGCTGTCAAAGCCCGGGGCGGGCGGGGTGTCGTGCAGGTAGTTGACGAAGGCTTCCACCTCCGCGCCTTGCCAGCTCAGCCCCAGGTCCAGTTCCGGGTTCATCAGCAACGCGAACATATTGTTGGTGGCCACGCCGCCGCGCGGGTTCTCCGGCTGGATGGTGCCGCCGCCCGACAGCACGCCCGCGAGCAGCTCGGCTACCACGCCGAGCGCATAGCCCTTGTGGCCGCCGAAGGGCAGCAGCGCGCCCGGGTGTTCGCTGAACATGGCCCCGGCATCGGTGGTGGGGTTGCCGTCGCTGTCGATGATGCTGTTCTGCGGCGCGGGCTCGCCCTTCTCGGCCAGCACGCGGGCCTTGTTGATGGCGATGGCGCTGGTGGCGATATCCACCACCAGGGGCGGGCGGCCGTTGGGCATCGGCCCGGCGAAGCACAGCGGGTTGGTGGTCAGCCGCGCGGTGCGGCCGCCGTAGGGGGCCACCACCGGGGAGCGGTTGATCACATTGGTGAAGCTCAGCAGCACGAAGCGCTCCTTGGCCACCATCTCGCCGTAGTGGCCCATGCGGCCCAGGTGGTGTGAGCGGCGCAGCGTGACGATGCAGTGGCCGTGCTGGCGCACGCGCTCGATGGCGGTCTCGATGACGCGCTTGCCCACGTGCTGGCCGAAGCCGCCGTTGCCGTCGAACACCAGCAGGCTGTCGCGGTCGAGCACGCATTCGGCGCGGCCCGCCGGGTTGACGTTGCCGGTTGCCAGCGAGCGCTGGTAGTTGGGCAGGATCGACAGGCCGTGGCTGGTGTAGCCGCAGCGGTCGGCCTCGACCAGGTGCTCGGCCACGTCGTTGGCGATGTCGGTCGGCACGCCTTGCGCGGCGAGCAGGTCGCGGGCGAGCCGGGTGGCGGATTGCAGTGTTATCTTCATGTTCGTTCCTTGTCCCGGTGTGCGCTCAGATCCAGCCCAGCCAGCGCCAGTAGGTGGCGGCGAACAGCAGCATCAGGGCGTAGCCGATCACCGTCACGGGGATGCCGACCTTGGCGAACTGCTTGCCGTTGAAGGTGTCCGTGCCCAGGCAAACCATGTTTTGCGGTGCATTGATCGGCAGGATGAAGCCGAAGCTCACGGTGAAGCCGAGCAGCATCGTCAGGCCGATCTGGTTGATATCGCCCGGCAGCGTCTGCAGCACCGAGATCAGGATCGGCAGCAGCGCCGCGGTGAGCGCGGTGGCGCTGGCAAAGCCGAGGTGGATCAGGATCAGGAAGGCGGCCAGGATGGCGAACACCAGGATCGGGCCTTGCGTGGCGAGCCCGGAGTTGGCCACCACGAACTTGCCCAGCCACTGGCCGGCCTGCGTGGTGAGCAGCGCGGTACCCAGGCTGATGCCTACCCCGAACACGATCAGCGTGCCCCACGGCGTGCGTTGCTGCATGGTCTTCCAGTCCATCACGCCAATGCGCGGCATCATCAGGATCACCAGGCCGACGAAGGTCACGGTGGCGGTGTCGAACTGGTGCAGCTTGCCCTCGGTCGCCCAGAACAGCAGCAGCCCGATGGACACGGCGGCAAGCCGCTTCTGCGGGCCGCTCATCGGGCCCAGCCCGGCGAGTTCCTTTTGCACGGCTTCCTTGCCGCCGGGGATGGCCTCGGTTTCAGCGGGCAACAGGAACCGCACCAGGAAATACAGCACGACCGACATCACGATGGCCCACGGCGCGCCGGCGATCAGCCATTGCAGCCAGGTGATGCGCTCGCCCAGCAGCTTGTCCATGAAGCCCACCGTCAGCAGGTTCTGCGCGGCGGCGGTCTGGATGCCGACGTTCCAGATGCTGGTGGCCATAGCCACGGTGATCATGATGCCGGCGGCGATATTGGATTTCTTGTCGACCCCGAAGGCCGCGATCACGCCCATCATGATCGGCACCACGCAGGCACTGCGCGCGGTCGCGCTCGGCACCACCAGCGACAGCGCGATGGTCACCACGATGCTGCCGATCAGGATGCGCCGCGTGCTGGTGCCGATGGCCGACAGCGTGACCAGCGCGATGCGCCGGTCGAGCCCGGTCACCGTCATTGCCGCCGAGATAAAGAGGGCGGCGGCAACCAGCGCCAGCGCGGTGTTGGAGAACCCTGCCAGCGCCATGCCGAGCGCGCGGGAGGTGCCGTACTGCGTGGCCGGGTCCGCCACCGTGGGCGCAAAGCCGATCAGTGCGGCCATCAGCGACGTGATCATGATGGCGCTGGCCTCGTAGGAGACCGCCTCGGTGATCCACACCACGATGGCAAAGGCGAGGATTGCCAGCATGCGATGTCCCGCCACCGGCAGGTCCGGGGGCAGGGGCAGGGCGAGTATGCCGATCAGTACCAGGACGGCGGCGTAGAGCCCCCATGGCGTGGATTTGCCGGGCGCGGCTTGCGGCACGGCGGCAGCCACACCGATATCGGTGGGGGAGGCTGCGCGGACGGCTTGGGTTGGAGTGCGCGGGTCTGTCATCGCTTTCCCTTTTCTTGTCTTGTTGATCTTGGTTCGACACGGGAAGGCGGACGTCACGCGCGGGCAGATGGCTAGCCTGTGACTGGCAGGGTGGCGGCGTCGTTCGGCGGCGTTCCGTGAAGACCTGGCGAAGGCGGGAGACCGGCTTGCGGCCGGGCTGCCGCGTTCGACATGGGGAAATTATCGTGCCGGCCAACAGTGCCTGTCGAGGGTGGATCCGGGCGCATATGACGCGGATCAAAGAACCGGCTCGCACAGGGAAATTTCGATGCGCCAAGCGGTCAGACTTTCAGATCATTGCGATACAAGGGCTTGCGGGCGTTGCGCAGCGAGCACAACAACCGGCGGCCCCGCACACTAATGAGCCGCCCGAACGTGATCTGAAAACTTTGGAGTGCATGATGAAGGTTTTAGTGAGAGGACTACGCGCCGAAGTCGACGCATCCGCGCTGCGCACGGCGCTGGCCGCCTACGTGCGGGTCAAGGACATCGAGCTGATCTGCGAGGGCGACTGTGCGCATCCCTGGGCCTGGGTCGACCTGGATCTGGACGATGTGGACCCGATGAGCGTGTGGAAACTGGTGGCGAAGCTCGATCGCCGTTATATTGCTGGATGCCATACGCGCTGGCATGTGCCGGCCTATCGCGCGCGCTGAGCCGCCGACACGTGCGGTGCGCGCGCCACCGAACGACAAAGACAGGGCAGGGACACACGATGCAGGAAAACATGGCCGATGCGCCATCACAAGGTGCCGGCGTGCCGGGCAACGCAGCGCTTGCGCTGGACAATGTAGTCAATCTGCGCGACCTCGGCGGCCTCGCCACGCGCGACGGCCACCGCGTGCGTGCCGGCAAGCTGTTTCGCAGCGGCAACCCGGGCCTGGCCAGCGCGGCGGATATGGAACGGCTGCGCGCATTGCAGCTGGACATGGTGATCGACTTCCGCTCGGCCGGTGAGAAGACCGCTGCGGAAAGCCCCTTTGGCGAGGCCTTCCGCTGGGTCGCCACGCCGGTGCTCGAAGGCAGTATGTCGATGGCCGAGCTGATGCCGCGTTTGCGCGACGGCAGCGCGCAGCAGATGGAAGCCTTCATGCTGGAGGTCTATGGTGACTTTCCGCGCAAGTACCAGGCCGCCTTTGGCGGTTTCCTGAAGACTGCGGAGCAGGGCGGCAACCTGCTGTACCACTGCACCGCGGGCAAGGATCGTACCGGCTTTGCCTCGATGCTGCTGCTGGCCGGCCTGGGCGTGGAGCGCGGCATCATCATGGCCAACTACCTGGAATCGAATCACTGGAACCAGGGCTTCAACCAGAAGATGAGCGCCGGCGCGGCGCAGTTCGGTGTCGATCCCGCGGTGATGTGGCCGCTGCTGGCGGTGAAGGCCTCTTACCTGGAAGCCTCGATGCATGCCATCGAGCAGGACTACGGCGGCATCGATGCCTACCTGGGCGACGTGCTCAAGGTGGATGCCGAGCGCCTGCGCCAGGCCTATCTCGTACGCGCTTAGCGATCCTTGTCTCCAAGGTGCTTTGCGAGCGCGTCATCCCGAGCGCGTCATCCCCCAACGGACCGTTAGCGCAGCGCCGGCCATCGTAGCAGTGCGAGGCGGACGGCCGGCGGGACTTTAGCCCAGCGCGGTCGCTCGTGGGGTCGTTTTTGCCAATGTCAGGACTTGTCAGCTTTTCTGGCTGGCCGTTGGATAGAGTCGGAGCCTATATAAAAGTCTCCGATTTCATTCTCCAATGCGTAGTCCTATTTCCTGTTCTTACGGCCGGGTGCCCGCCGGTGTGCGGCAACTGGTGGGTCTGTGCCTGAGTGCCCTGGCGGCCGGTCCTGTCCTCGCCCAGACCCCGCCCGACGCCGGCGCGCTGCGCCAGCAGATCGAGCCGGAGCTGCCGCCGGCCTTGCCGCGTCCGGTGGCGCCGGACCGCGCGGCACCGCCGCCGCCGATGCGCCAGCGCGGCGAGGCCACCGTGACGGTCGAGGCCTTCCGCTTTGCCGGCAACAAGCAGATGAGCGAGGCGCTGCTCGCGCCGGTGGTGGCCGGCTTCCTGGACCGGCCGCTGGACTTCAGCGAGCTGCAGTCCGCCGCCGCCGCGGTGGCCGAGGCCTACCGCGCGGCGGGCTGGGTGGTGCGGGCCTACCTGCCCGCGCAGGACGTGCGCGAGGGGGTGGTGACCATCCAGGTGGTGGAAGGCGTGTTTGGCGGCGTGCGCATCGAGGGCCAGGGCCCGCAGCGCGTGAGCCGCGAGCGCATCATCGCCGGCTTCGCTGCACACCAGCCCGTGGGCCAGCCGTTGAATACCGAGACGCTGGACCGTGCTCTGCTGCTGGCCAACGACCTGCCGGGCGTATCACTGGTGGGGCGGCTGCAGCCGGGCACGCAGGAGCAGGAAACCGACCTGGCGTTGAATTTCGTGGAAACGCCGCTGGCGACCGGCAATGTGGCCGTGGACAACCAGGGCGCGCGCTCTACCGGCGCGGCGCGGCTGGTGGGCAACGCCAGCGTGAACAGCCTGGCGGGCCTCGGCGACCAGCTGCTGGCCAACGGCTTGCTGAGCGAGGGCTACCGCTACCTGCGGCTAGGCTACACGGTGCCGGTGGGCTATGACGGCTGGCGCGTCGGCGCCAACGCCTCGCGGCTGGACTACCGGCTGGTGGCGGATGACTTCAAGGCGCTGAACGCGCGCGGCAACTCCAACACGGTAGGCCTGGAGGCGAGTTATCCGCTGATCCGCGCGCGCCAGCGCAACCTTTACTTCGTGGCCAATTACGACCATAAGACCTACGACAACGAGGCCAGCCAGGTCACCACCAGCCGCTATTTCGACAACACGCTGAGCCTGGGCCTGAGCGGCAACCTGTTCGATAACCTGGGCCGCGGCGGCTCCAACACCGCCAGCGCGATTTTCACCGGCGGCAACCTGAACCTGGGCCAGTCGCCCACGCAGGCCGCCGACGCCATGACGGCGCGCACTGCCGGCCAGTTCCTGAAGCTGCGCTACGGCATGTCGCGCCAACAGGTGCTGACCGATGCACTGTCGGCCACGGCCATGCTGTCCGGGCAGATGGCCAGCAAGAACCTGGATTCGTCGGAGAAGTTCTACCTGGGCGGCCCGGGCGGCGTGCGCGCCTACCCGATCGGCGAGGGCGGCGGCAGCGAGGGGCAACTGGTCAACCTGGAGTTGCGCTGGCGCCTGCCGTACGGGGTGTCGCTGTCTGGCTTCTATGACTGGGGCCACGTCACGCTCAATCGGGACAACAACTTCCCCGGCGCGCCGCTGGCCAACAGCTACCACCTACAAGGGGCGGGGCTGGCCGTGCAGTGGCAGCCCGGGCGCGGGGTGAACCTGGGCGCGACCTGGGCGCACCGCATCGGCGGCAATCCGAACGCCACGCCGTCCGGCAAGGACCAGGACGGCTCCCTGATCAAAAACCGCGTCTGGCTGACCGCCAGCCTGTCGTTCTAAGTTTCCCGGAAGTCCGTCTATGAACAAGATCTATCGCCTGATCTGGAGCGACCTCGTGCGTGCCTGGGTCGTCGTGGCAGAGACCGCGCGCAGTCGTGGCAAGGCCAGCCGCAGCGTGGGCGTCGTCGCAACGCGCGCCCGCCTTGCCATCAAGCCGCTGGTGGCGGCGCTGGCCGGCATCGGCCTGGCGCACGCCGCGCCACCGGCGCCGAACCAGCTGCCCACCGGCGGGCAGGTGGCGGCGGGGCAGGCCAGCATCAGCACCAGCGGCAACACGACGAACGTCACGCAGACCTCGCCGAACGCGGTGGTCAACTGGCAGAGCTTCAACGTGGGCAGCGCGGCCACGGTCAACTTCCAGCAGCCCTCGGCGGGCGCGGCCATCCTCAACCGCGTGCTGGACAGCAACCCCAGCCAGATCTACGGCAGCATCAACGCGCCGGGGCAGGTGTTCTTCGTCAACCCGGCGGGGATGTACTTCGGGCCGACTGCCAGCGTCAACGTGGGCAGCCTGGTGGCGACCACGCACGGCATTACCAATGCCGACTTCATGGCGGGCAACTACCGCTTCACGCGCAACGGCGCCACCGGCAGCATCGTCAACGACGGGCAGATCACGGCCGCGCTGGGTGGGTACGTCGCACTGCTGGCACCGGCGGTGCGCAACCACGGCGTCATCGTGGCGCAACTGGGCACAGTAGCGCTGGCCGCGGGCGAGGCCTACGAACTGCAGTTCGGCGGCAACCGCACGCTGGCCAATATCCTGGTGACGCCGGCGACCATCGCCGCGCTGGTGGAGAACGGCAACGCCGTGCGCGCGCCGGGCGGGCGGATCATCCTGTCGGCGCAGGCGGCAGACCGCCTGCAGGGCGGCGTGGTGCGCAACACGGGCACGCTGGAGGCCACGGGCCTGACCAGCGACGGCGGCACGGTGCGCCTGCTGGCCAGCGATGCCATTCAGCAAAGCGGCATCATCAACGCCGACGCCGCCGCGCAGAGCGCGGGCAAGGGCGGCAATGTGATCGCGATCGCCGACCTGGGCAATGCCAACAGCCTGACCACGGTGGACGGCACCCTCAGCGCGCGCGGCGGCAACCTGGGCGGGGATGGCGGCTTCGTGGAGACGTCGGGCTCGCACGTGAAGATCGCGGATAGCGCGATGGTGGATACGCGCGCGCCGCAGGGCCGGACCGGGAACTGGCTGATCGACCCGAACAACTACACCATTGCCGCGTCGGGCGGCGACATCACCGGCGCGGCGCTGAGCGCGAAGCTGGCCACCAGCAATGTCACGATCAGCTCCACCGATGGCGCCACGGCGGGGACCAGCACCACCGACAACGGCAGCATCCACGTCAACGATGCGGTGACGTGGAACGCCAACACGCTGACGTTGAACGCGCAGAACAATATCAACTTCAATGCCGTGGCCAGCGTGAGCGGGCAGGGCTCGCTGGCGATGAACACCGGCACCACAGTCAGCGGCGGCACCGTACGGATGGGAGTCAGCCTGAATGGTGGTGGCTTCACCGGGCGTGTCGATTTCAATTCGAGCGGCAGCCTGGTCATCAACGGCAATACCTACACGCAGATCAAGTCGCAGTCGAACTTGCAGAACCTGTCGCTGAACGGATACTACTTCCTGGGCTGCGACGTGGCGCTGAGCGGCGCCTTCACGCCGATTGGCATGGCGGGTGCCAACCTCGGGGCCTTTACCGGGGCATTTGACGGACTGGGGCACCGGATCACCGGGCTGGAGATCAACCTGCCGACGACGGACAAGGTAGGCTTGTTCTCGCAGAACAGCGGAGCCATCCGCAATGTCGGCCTTGTACTCGGCCCTGGTGGCGTGACCGGGCAGGGAGAGGTCGGGGCCTTGGTCGGCTATGAATTCCAAGGCACGGTCGGCAATAGCTACGTCAGCGGTAGCGGGAAAGTCTCGGGGTCGGCCGATGATGTCGGCGGGTTGATCGGGCATATCATGCTGGGCGGCGTGACGCATAGTTATGCCACGGTTGACGTGACGGCTCCAAACTCAACCAACGTAGGTGGTCTCGTCGGTTTTGTCGAGAACACCGCTGATGCCCAGATGATCTACGGCAACTACTTGTCTTGGGGGCTGTACTGGGATTACGCAACCGGATCGGTCACCGGCAAGCTCGCGGTCGGCGGGCTGTTCGGGCAATACGTCAGTCCTTTTTCTGATTACCTGTCGGCCTCTTTTGCCACGGGAGCGGTCAGTGGGGGCGACGCTGTTGGTGGCCTGATCGGGAACGCTTTGGGGCACATCGAGCAAAGCTATGCCACGGGATCCGTAGCGGCCACCGGTGTCAAGTCCTATGCCGCCAGAGCAGGTGGCCTGGTCGGCTATTCAAGCTCGACGCTGATCCTTAACAGCTATGCCACGGGAGACGTCACTGCCACGATTTCCGGCAAGAGCTCGGTCTATGCAGGTGGATTGGTGGGGCAATTGGAGACTGCAAACCTACCCCTGCAAGAGATCGATACGAGCTATGCGAGCGGGCTGGTAAACAATGGCAGTGGAGGCGGCCTGATCGGCGGGCCGAGCGGCTCCCTTCCTCCCCGCGATACCGCGTGGGGAGTCTGGAACAATCAAAACAAGCAAGCCGTTGCACAGGTAGGAGGGACCGCGTTGACTCCAGCGCAGATGAAGGATCCCACCAATCCGGCATGGACAAAGCTCCTCCAGACGACTCAGACCGTCACCCAGATTTCCACGTCTGCAAGTGATACCACCGCCAAGGCGCCGATCTGGGGGGCGGCTGCGTCAGGGACCAGCGCTCCTGTCCTTTGCGTTTTCGGCGGGTGTGCCACCAGCTCCAGTTCGGGTTCGTCGAGTGGCTCCGGTTCGTCTGGCGGCTCGGGCTCGTCGAGTGGTTCGGGTTCGTCGAGTAGCTCGGGATCATCGAGCGGTTCGGGTTCGTCGAGTGGTTCAGGTTCGTCGAGTAGCTCGGGTTCATCGAGTGGTTCAGGTTCGTCGAGTGGCTCGGGTTCCTCCAGCGGATCGGGCTCTTCTAGCGGTAGCGGTTCATCCGGCAGCTCGTCGGGTGGATTCCCGGTGCCGATTCCGCCGCCTCCGGCGCCGGCGCCCGTTCCCGTGCCGATGCCGTCGCCGCCGCCACTGGATCCGTCCTCCGGCAGTTCGAGCGGCAGCGGCGGTTCGTCGAGTGGCAGCTCCAGCGGTGGCAAGCCCGATGGCGCGGGCTCGTCGAGCGGTAGCGGTTCGTCATCCGGGAGCAGTGGTTCGTCCAGCAGTAGCTCCGGCGGCAACACGAGCGACGGCGCTGGCTCATCGAGCGGAAGCGGATCGTCGGGTAGCGGTTCTTCGAGCGGCAGCGGCTCGTCGGGTAGTGGCTCTTCGTCCGGCAACAGTGGTTCTTCCAGTGGTAGCTCCGGCGGCAACACGATCGACGGCACTGGCTCATCGAGCGGTAGTGGCTCGTCGGGTAGCGGTTCTTCGTCCGGCAACAGTGGTTCTTCCAGCGGTAGCTCGGGCGGCAACACGAGCGATGGCACGGGCTCATCGAGCGGCAGCGGCTCGTCGGGTAGCGGTTCTTCGTCCGGCAACAATGGTTCGTCCAGCGGTAGCTCCGGCGGCAACACGAGCGATGGCACTGGGTCATCGAGCGGCAGCGGCTCGTCGGGTAGTGGTTCTTCGTCTGGCAACAATGGTTCGTCCAGCGGTAGCTCCGGCGGCAACGCAACCGACGGCACTGGCTCCTCGAGCGGTAGCGGCTCGTCGGGCAGTGGTTCTTCGTCCGGCAACAGTGGTTCGTCCAGCGGTAGCTCCGGCGGCAACACGAGCGATGGCACGGGCTCATCGAGCGGTAGCAGGTCGTCGGGTAGCGGTTCTTCGTCCGGCAACAATGGTTCGTCCAGCGGTAGCTCCGGCGGCAACACGATCGATGGCGCGGGCTCATCGAGCGGCAGTCGCTCGTCGGGTAGCGGCTCTTCGTCCGGCAACGGTGGCTCTTCCAGCGGTAGCTCCGGCGGCAACACGAGCGATGGCACTGGGTCATCGAGCGGCAGCGGCTCGTCGGGTAGTGGTTC
>NZ_JBXAHA010000014.1:73323-107018 GCF_058794615.1 Cupriavidus sp. GW823-FHT07A04 | reverse complement strand
GTTCTTCGTCTGGCAACAATGGTTCTTCCAGCGGTAGCTCCGGCGGCAACACGATCGACGGCCAGGGTTCATCGAGTGGCAGCGGCTCGTCGGGTAGCGCTTCTTCGTCCGGCAACAATGGTTCGTCCAGCGGTAGCTCCGGCGGCAACACGAGCGACGGCGCGGGCTCATCGAGTGGTGGTGGCTCGTCGGGTAGTGGTTCATCGTCCGGCAACAGTGGTTCTTCCAGCGGTAGCTCCGGCGGCAACACGAGCGATGGCACTGGCTCCTCGAGCGGAAGTGGCTCGTCGGGTACCGGTTCTTCGAGTGGCAACAGTGGTTCTTCCAGCGGTAGCTCCGGCGGCAACACGATCGACGGCGCGGGCTCATCGAGCGGTAGTTCGTCGAGCGGCGGCTCCTCGTTGTCGAGCGGCAGTGGCTCTTCCGGCGGTAGCTCCAGCGGTGGCGATACGTCGAGCGGTGCTTCGAGCTCGCCGAGCGGCAGCTCCTCGTCGTCGAGTGGCAGCGGCACGTCCGGCGGTAGCTCCAGTGGTGGTGGTACGTCGAACGGTGGTTCGGGTTCGTCGAGCGGCGGCTCTTCGTCGTCGAGTGGTAGCGGCTCGTCGTTGTCGTCGAATAGCAGCGGTTCGTCCGGCGGTAGCTCCAGCGGTAGCAATACGTCGGGCGGTGGTTCGGGTTCGTCGAGCGGTAGCTCGTCGTCCTCGAGCGGCAGCGGCTCGTCCGGCGGTAGTTCCAGCGGCGGCGACACATCGAACGGTGGTTCGAGCTCCTCGAGCGGCGGCACCTCGTCGTCAGGCAGCAGCGGCTCATCCGGCGGCAACGTCAGCGGTGGTGACGCATCGACCGCCGCCGCAGGTTCGAGGGCGCCTGCCGACGATCCGCATGGCATCACGGTCACGGTGAGCCTGAAGGCAACTGGCAATCCATCGGACCTCATTGCAGTGTCGGTGCCAAAGGATATGGCCAGGCCAGGCAGTCACTTCCGGTTTGCGTTGCCCGCGCAGGCAATTCCTGGCGCCGCGAATGGTGCCGAGGTGAGGGTGACGCAAATGGACGGAACGGCCTTGCCGGCATGGCTGCGCTTCGCGTCGCCATCGCGCGCGTTCACGGCGACGTCGTTGCCGGCTTCGGCCCTGCCGCTGCAGGCGGTCATGACGGTTGGCGAAATGCGCATCCCGCTCGTCATCACGGAGCGGAACCAGTAATTGACGTCGATGGAGGGGGAGAACAATGCGGGGGCGGGGCGCGCCGAATCCGCATTGCAAACGCAGGCCGTTCGCACGCTAGCTCTAGCGTCTCGGGAGCACTACGCTAGCGCGTTCTGCTCCATCATGATACGTGCGGTATTCAGCGCGATCATGCCTTCCTCGTCAGTAGGCAGTACCAGGACCGGCACGCGGCTGTTGTCGCGGCTGATGCGCTGGCGGTTTTCGTTGTTGGCGCCCGCGTCCAGGCTGATGCCGAACAGCTCTGCCAGCCGCGCGCAGATATTTTCGCGCACGGGCGGCGAGTTGGCGCCGATGCCGGCGGTGAACACCAGCGCATCCAGGCCGCCCAGCGTGGCCGCCAGCTTGCCAATTTCCTGCGCCGCGCGATAGGCGTAGAAATCGATCGCCAGGCGCGCGCGCGGCGCGTCGCTGGCCAGCAGGGCGCGCATGTCGCTGCTGACGCCGGACAGTCCCTTCAGCCCTGACTCCTGGTACAGCATCGTCTCGATATCCTTGGTGCTCATGCCTTGCTGCGACAGCCACAGGATGGCGCCGGCATCGATGGCGCCGCAGCGCGTGCCCATCGGCAGGCCGTCGAGCGCGGTCAGGCCCATGGTGGATTCCACGCTGCGCCCGTCGCGCATGGCGCACAGGCTGGCGCCGTTGCCCAGGTGCGCCACGATCACGCGGCCCTGTGCCAGGTCGGGCGCGATCTGCTGCAGGCGGCGCGCGATGTACTCATAGGACAGGCCGTGAAAGCCGTAACGGCGGATGCCGCGTTCGAAGTATTCGTAAGGCAGCGCCAGCAGTTGCGCCAGCGGGTCGTGCCCGGCGTGAAAGGCGGTGTCGAAGCAGGCGACCTGCAGCAGCGCCGGCGCGGCGGCGCGCACCGCGCGGATCGCCGTGAGGTTGTGCGGCTGGTGCAGCGGCGCCAGCGGGATCAATGCTTCCAGCTTGGCAATGACGTCGTCGTCGATCTTCACGGCGGCGGAGAAATCCGCGCCGCCATGCACCACGCGATGGCCGATCGCCACCGGCGGCGCATCGCGCAGGCCGATGCTGAGCACCAGCCGGATCAGGCGGAAGGCTGCGTCGTGATCGGCCACCTGCGCCACCGGAAAGCGTTCGTCCGCGACGATGCGGCTGTCCGCCATGCTGGCGGTCAGTCGCGGCGACACGCCGATGCCTTCGATCTGCCCGTGCGCGCTGAGCACCGGGTTGATGTCGGCATTGGCGTGCGCGGCCTCGGGCACGGCGTACACCGAGACCTTGACGCTGGAGGAGCCGGCATTGACGACGAGGATGGTGGGATGGGTGGCGCTCACGCTGGCAAGCCTCCTTGTGACGTTGACTGTGACGTTGACTGTGACTGGGACGGCGACTGGGACGGCGACCGAGACGCCGGCGCGTTCAGATCTTGCTGGACGTCTGGCCAGTGCGGCGCGCATGCGCCAGCAGCACGGCAATCGCGCAACTGCCGATGCGCGCGCGCACGCTGTCGGCGCGGCTGGTGAGGATGATGGGCACGCGCGCGCCCAGCACGATGCCGGCGGCTTCGGCGCCGGCCAGGAAGGTGAGCTGCTTGGCCAGCATGTTGCCGGCTTCCAGGTCGGGCACGAGCAGGATATCGGGATCGCCCGCGACCTCGGAGACGATGCCCTTTGTCACCGCGGCTTCATGGCTGATCGCGTTGTCGAACGCGAGCGGGCCGTCGAGGATGCCGCCTTCGATCTGGCCGCGCCGGCTCATCATGCATAGCGCGGCCGCGTCGATGGTGGAGGGGATCTTGTCGGTCACGGTTTCCACCGCTGAGAGGATGGCCACCTTGGGGCACTCGATGCCCAGCACGCGCAGCAGGTCGATCGCGTTGCGGCAGATATCGGCCTTGTCGTTGAGCGTGGGAAAGATATTGACGGCGGCGTCGGTGATGAACAGCGGCTTGTGGTAGCTCGGCACGTCCATCGCAAACACATGCGAAAGGCGCCGCCCCGTGCGCAGGCCGGTGGCGGACGCGGTGACTTCGTGCAGCAGCTCATCGGTGTGCAGGCTGCCCTTCATCAGCAGCTCGGCCTCGCCCGCGCGGATTGCCGCGACGGCGCGCGCGGCGGCGGCATGGCTGTGCGGCACGTCGATCAGCACGCTGTCGCCAAGGTCCAGCGCGTTGGCGTCGGCCACCTGGCGGATGCGCGCTTCGGGCCCGATCAGCAGCGGCACGATCAGGCCCAGGCTGGCCGCCTGCAGCGCGCCGCCGAGCGAAGAAGCATCGCAGGGATGCGCCACCGCGGTGGGAATGGCGGGCAAATCCTGGCAGCGCGCCAGCAGGACAGAGTACTTGTCGGGCGTGTGGGTCATCGGCGTTCCGGTGCGTCGGGGTTGCGGTGCGACCGCGCGGACATGCTGCGTCGCGCAAAAACAAAGGCCAGTATAGGCGATGTTTCCTTCGGCACGATGACATTGGCGTGTACCTTGCGCCAGGTCATCCCGGCCCCGGATCCGCCCATGCAGCGGGTTGTCAAGCACGATGCGGACTGGTAGATTGTGCTGTGCTGCAGGGCAGCAATTCCGTGCGATCGCCTGGAAACGACTGCCTTCGGCGCCACACCGTAGAACGTAGAAGGGGAAGCCGAGTGAACGCACGTGATCCCGCCATCCATGCCGGCAGCGCCGCCGCTGGCATGCCACCGCTCTTGTCCGATGCGTGGTCCTACGCGCATGACGCTTGGCAGCGCGCCATCCTGTTGCTCGACATCCTGCGCGAGCGCGGCAACCAGACCTTCGAGCACGAGCGCGAGGGCATGCCGCCGGTGCTGATCTTCGAGCACGAGGTGGTGATCGACGCGCGCACGCTGGCGCAACCCGCCAACTACGCGCTGCTGCGCATCCTGCCGCCGCCCGGCATCGTCACCGACGACACCAAGCGGCCCTTCGTGGTGATCGATCCGCGCGCCGGGCATGGCCCCGGCATCGGCGGCTTCAAGATCGACAGCGAGATCGGCATCGCGCTGCGCAGCGGCCATCCCTGCTACTTCGTCACCTTTTTCCCGGTGCCTTGCCCGGGCCAGACCATCGAGTGCGTGGCGCGCGCCGAAGCGCTGTTCCTGCTCACCGTGGCCGAGCGTCATCCGCAAGCACAGGGCAAGCCGTTCGTGATCGGCAACTGCCAGGGCGGCTGGGCACTGATGATGCTGGCAGCCGCCGCGCCGGAACTGGTCGGCCCCATCCTGCTGGCCGGTTCGCCGCTGGCCTACTGGTCAGGCGTGCGCGGGCGCAACCCGATGCGCTACAGCGGCGGGCTGCTGGGCGGCTCGTGGCTGTCGTCCTTGACTTCGGATCTCGGCAATGGCCGCTTTGACGGGGCCTGGCTGGTGCAGAATTTCGAGCAGCTCAATCCATCCAATACGTACTGGAAAAAGCTCTACGACGTCTATGCGCAGGTGGATACGGAGCGCGAGCGCTTCCTGGCCTTCGAGCGCTGGTGGGGCGGGCACTTCCTGCTCAACCGTGCCGAGATCGACTGGATCGTGCAGAACCTGTTCGTTGGCAACCACCTCACCGCCGGCGAGGTGCGCAGCGCGGATGGCAGCGTCGCGGTGGACCTGCGCAATGTGCGCTCGCCGATCGTGGTCTTTGCTTCCTGGGGCGACAACATCACGCCGCCGCAGCAGGCGCTGAACTGGATTCCCGATCTCTACGCCAGCGTCGACGAGATCGTCGCCAACGACCAGGTCATCGTCTACTGCCTGCATGAAAAGGTCGGGCACCTCGGCATCTTCGTCTCGGCCGGCGTGGCCAATCGCGAGCACACCGAGCTGTTCTCGGCGCTGGACCTGATCGACGTGCTGCCGCCGGGGCTGTACGAGGCGCGCATCGAAGACATCGCGCCGGGCACCTCGCACCTGGAACTGATCGAAGGCCGCTACCTGATGCGCTTCGAGCGCAGGACCATCGACGACATCCTCACGCTGGACGATGGCCGCGACGACGAGCGTGCGTTCGAGGTGGTGCGCCGCGTGGCCGAAGTCAATCAGCGCCTGTACGACACCTTCGCCTCGCCGGCGGTGCAGGCCGTATCCAACGAGCTGAGCGCCTACGCGATGCGGCAGATGCACCCGGCGCGGCTGGAGCGCTCGCTGGCGTCGGACGCGAATCCGTGGATGGCGTGGATCGCCGCGCTGGCGCCGTCGGTGCGCGAGGCGCGCCAGCCGGTGGCGCCGGACAATCCCTTCGTCACGCTGGAGCGCGCGGTGTCCGACACCATCGTGCGCACGCTCGACGCATGGCGCGACCAGCGCGACGCCTTCCAGGAGCAGCTCTTCGAGGCGTTGTACCAGTCGCCATGGCTGTCCGCGCTGATGGGCTTCTCGCCTGGCGCCGAAAAGCGCGGCCCGCCGCCGCTGAGCGCTGCGCTGCGCCAGGAACTGGCCGCGCGGCGCATCCATGAGGCCGAGGCGGGGATCGAGCAGGGTACGCCGCTCGATGCCTTTATGCGCATCCTTTGCTTTGTGGCGGACGAGAACACCAGCATCGAGGAGCGGCCTTTCAACCTGATGCGGCAGATGGCGCGCGAGCACCTGGAGCAGCAGCCGGACATCGCCACGGTCAAGGCCGCGGTCAGGCGGCAGAGCATGATCGTGGGGCTGGACGCCGGGCGGGCCGTGGCCGCGCTGCCGCTGCTGGTGCCGGACAGCGCGCTGCGCCATCGCATCATGATGGCGATCCATCGCATCGTGACCGTGGTGGGGCCGCTCGAAGGCGCCCGCCTGGCGCGCTACCGCGAGGTGGCGCGCGCGCTGGGCACCGACCATACCGCGCGGCAAACCGCGCAGCCCGCCGCCGCGGCGCCCCTGGCGCCCACACCCGTGGAAACGCCGCGCACGGTGCGCAAAGCCGCTTCGCCGGAAGCCAGCGCACGCGTTCGCAAGGCAGGCACGGCTGTGGCCGGCGCGGCCAAGCCCGGCAAGGTGGCCAAGCCTCTCAAGGCGGTCAAGCCTTCGGCGCGGCGCAACGTCAAGACAGGCACCTAAACCAGGCGGGCGGCGCCATCGGGGCCGCGCATTCATTAAGCGAGGGACATCATGGTGCAAGTACCCAATCCCCCATTGCTGGGCGCGCGCGTGCTGGTGGTCGGCGTGGCCAACGCGGATTCCATCGCGTGGGGCTGCGCGCGGGCCTTCCGCGAGCTTGGCGCCGAGCTCGCGATCACCTATCTCAACGACAAGGCCTACCCGCATGTGGCGCCGCTGGCGGAATCGGTGGGCGCGACGATCCTGATGCCGCTCGACGTGGAGGACGCGGGCCAGGAGCAGGCGCTGTTCGAGCGGATCACCCGGCAATGGGGCCAGCTCGACGTGCTGGTGCACTCGGTGGCCTTCGCGCCCAAGGACGACTTGCAGGGCGGGCTGCTCCATGCATCGGCGGCCGGCTTCGCGCGGGCCATGGACGTGTCCTGCCATTCCTTCGTGCGCTTGGCGCGGCGCGCGGTGCCCCTGATGCGCGCGGGCGGCAGCCTGTTCGCCATGAGCTACGAGGGCGCCAACCGCGTGGTGCCGAACTACAACCTGATGGGCCCGGTCAAGGCGGCGCTGGAGGCCTCCTGCCGCTACCTGGCGCACGAACTCGGCCCGAGCGGCATCCGCGTGCACGCCATTTCGCCGGGGCCGCTCAAGACCCGCGCGGCGTCCGGGCTCAAGGATTTCGAGCAGTTGCTGGCGGATGCCGCGGGCCGCGCCCCGCTGGGCGAGCTGGTCGACATCATGGACGTGGGCTTTGCCACCGCCTACCTGGCGACGCCCTACGCGCGCCGGATTTCCGGCAACACCGTGTACGTGGACGGCGGCGCGCACATCATGGGCTGACTGCCGCCGAGGGCGCGATGCGTGGCCCACGGCCCGCGTCGGGCCGCCTACAATGAGCTAGACAACGCAGGCACGCGCTGAGCGCCACGTGCGCGCTGCCTCATATCGGGAGCAAGACATGAAGGTACTCATCCGGGGCCTGCACCGCGATGTGACCGAACAGATGCTGCGCGACAAGCTGGCGACCTACGCACCGGTGACGTCCGTGGAACTGATGCGCGAGGGCGATCCGAACCACCCTTGGGCCTGGGTCGACCTGGATATCGATGCTTTCAAGGCGTGGCGCCTGCTGCGCCAGCTGGATCGCCAGTACTTCGCCGGCAGCATGATGCGCTGGTATATCCCGGCTCACCAGGGCTGATGCGCTGGCAAGTTGAGGCCGGGCGGCTGCCGCGCGCCGCCGCGCTTTGGCATTAAGATAAGCGGCTTCTGCCACTTTGCTGCGCTGCCACGCGGTAGCGCCATTCCCGCATGCTAGAACTCGACGGCGCGATCTGGTTTCGTTCAGGGTCCCAGGACTGGGGCGGGCGCGAGCGCATCGCCCTGCTGGCCGCGATCGGCGAGCACGGCTCGATCACCGCTGCCGCCAAGGCGGTCGGGCTGAGCTACAAGGGCGCCTGGGATGCCATCGACGCCATGAACAACAGCGCGGGCGAGCCGCTGGTGGTGCGCGCCGCCGGCGGCAAGGGCGGCGGCGGCACCGTGCTGACCGAGCGCGCCGCCAGCCTGATCCGCACCTACCGCGCGCTTGAGCACGAGCACCGGCTCTTTGTCGAACACCTCGCCAGCCTCGGCAACGTCAGCGAGACGGCGCAGGATGACCTTCACCTGATGCGGCGTTTCATGATCAAGACCAGTGCACGCAACAAGCTCTTCGGCAAGGTGGCTGCGATCCGCGGCGGCGCCGTCAATGACGAGGTCACGCTGTCGCTCGCGGGCGGCCAGCATGTGGTCGCCACCATCACCCACGAAAGCGTGGAGACGCTGGGCCTCGCACCCGGCGCCGAAGCCTTCGCGCTGATCAAGGCTTCCTCGGTCCTGCTGGGGCTGCCCGATCCCGGGCTGCGGCTTTCGGCGCGCAACCAGTTGCCTGGCAAGGTGACCCGCGTGCTGCCGGGCGCCGTCAATGCCGAGGTGGCGCTGGAACTGGATGGCGGCGGCACCGTGGTCGCCATTGTCACCAACGACAGCGTGAGCGCGCTGGGGCTTGCCGAGGGCAGCCGCGCGCTGGCGATCTTCAAGGCGTCGAGCGTGATCCTGGGCACCATGGGCTGAGCCTGGCGCGTGCTGGAGATCGTCATCGGCATCACCATGTGGATGATTGCCGCCAAGCTGCTGTTTGCCTGATTTTCTGAATTCCCGAGTTACCGACGACCATGCCAAGCAACATAGAAATCAAGGCGCGTATCGCCAGCGTGGACGCGCTGTTGCCACGGGTCGCGCCGCTGGCCGACCATGGCCCCGAGCTGATCCTGCAGGACGACACCTTCTTTGCCTGCCCCAACGGGCGGCTCAAGTTGCGTGTCTTTCCGTCCGGCGAAGGCCAGTTGATCTTCTACGCGCGCGCCGACCAGGCCGGGCCCAAGGAGAGCCACTACATCCTCTCGCCCACGGCCGCGCCCGATTCCCTGCGCGCCGCACTGGCGGCGGCGTGGGGCGAGAGCGGGCGCGTGCGCAAGGCGCGCACCTTGTTCCTGGTGGGCCGCACGCGCGTGCATCTGGACCGCGTGGAGGGGCTGGGGGATTTCCTGGAGCTGGAGGTGGTGCTGGCCGACGGC
This sequence comes from Cupriavidus sp. GW823-FHT07A04, assembly GCF_058794615.1. Lineage (NCBI taxonomy): Bacteria > Pseudomonadati > Pseudomonadota > Betaproteobacteria > Burkholderiales > Burkholderiaceae > Cupriavidus > Cupriavidus sp. GW823-FHT07A04. Next base: position 98,177 of record NZ_JBXAHA010000014.1, on the reverse strand, counting down.
GAGCCGGCCCAGGCCGGCATTGCCGAGGCGCATGCGCTGCTTGGCAAGCTGGGCATAACGCGAGGGCAATTAATCGAAACCGCTTACGTCGACCTGCTGCGCGCGGCCGGGGCCTGAGTTGGCCTCACTGAGCCCGCCTCAGACCACGTGCGCCGAGACGGGCGCGTACACCTGCGGATGCCCCTTCACGGGCGCGGCGCCAAAGATGCGGCCTTCGCGCACTTCCAGCACATGGTCGCCGAGGGCCTCCACGTCGTCGGGGTCGTGCGAAATCACCAGCATGGGCACTTCCAGGCTGGCTTGCAGCGCGCGCAGCTCGGCGCGCATGCGTATGCGCAGCGCCGGGTCCAGCGCGGAGAACGGCTCGTCCAGCAGCACGATATCGGGCCGCGCCGCCAGCGCGCGCGCCAGCGCGGCGCGTTGTTTCTGGCCGCCAGAGATCTCGCCGGGATAGTTGCCGGTGATCGCGCCAAGGCCAAACGCATCGATCCAGCGCTGCGCTTCCGGGTGGTGCGTATTGCGGCGCGGGTTGCGCCAGCCCCGCTCCAGCCCGAAGGCGATGTTCTGCGCGACCGTCAGATGCGGGAACAAGGCGTAGTCCTGGAACAGGTAGGCCACGCGCCGCTCCTGCGGACGCACGTTGACATGTGTCTCACTGTCGAACAGGGTGCGGCCGTTGAGCACGATGCGGCCGCTGTCCGGCGTGAGCAATCCGGCGATGGCGCGCAGCGTCAGGCTCTTGCCCGCGCCGGAGGGGCCAAACAGCGCAATGCGCTTGCTTTGCGAATCGAAGGCGATATCCAGCCCGAACCGGCGGTCGGCGGAACCAAGCTGCTTGCGTACGGTGACTTGCATGGTCATGGCGGCCTACCGGTACATTTTGCGGGTGGGCGGCACCAGCCGCCCGGCGGCCACCAGCAGCACCACGCAGGTGAGGGAAGTGACCAGCACCAGCACGTTGGCGGTGTTGTCGTCGCCGGCCTGCACGGCTTCGTAGATGGCGACCGACAGCGTTTGCGTGCGCCCGGGCAGGTTGCCCGCCACCATCAGCGTGGCGCCGAACTCACCCAGCGCGCGGGCAAAGGCCAGCAGCACGCCGGCGATGATGCCGCGCGACGCCTGCGGCAGCGTCACGCGAAAGAAGATGCCGGCCTCGGACGTGCCGAGCACGCGCGCGGCGTCCTCGAGCTGCGAGTCAACCCCTTCGAAGGCGGCGCGGGCCGACTTCAGCACCAGCGGGAAGGCCACGATGGTGGAGGCCAGCACCGCGCCTTGCCAGGTAAAGACCAGTTCGATGCCGAGCCGGCCGAGCCACTCGCCGAACACGCCGCGGCGCCCGACCAGCACCAGCAGGTAGTAGCCGAGCACGGTCGGTGGCAGCACCAGCGGCAGCGTGAGCAGGGCGTCGACCACGTCGCGCGCGGCCGATCGCCAGCGCGACAGTGCAAAGGCCGCGCCCACGCCCAGCACGGCGTTGAGCACAGTGGCCCAGCCCGCGACTTTGAGCGACAGCGACAGCGGGACCCAGACAGCTTCCAGGGAGGTCATCAGCATAAACGCCTGCCGGCGGAGCCAGGCAGGCGGCAAGGTGGATTCAGGTTGGCGGCGCGCCCGGGCGCCGGGGCCGCGGGCAAGGATCAGGGATTATGGCTTGCGGCCTACGGCTACGGATTACGGCTTGAGAAAACCATACTTGGCCAGCACCGCCTGCCCTTCCGGTGACGTCACGTAGCCGAGGAATGCCGCGGCTTGCTCGGGCTGCTTGGAGTGCGAGGTGATGGCGATCGGATACGTGACCGGCTGGCGCGTCGGTACCCGCAGCGCCACTTTGACCTTGTCCGGCATGATCGCCGCATCGGTGGCGAACACGAAGCCGGCATCGACTTCGCCACGGGCCACGTAATCCAGGCTCTGGCGCACGTTTTGCGCCATCACGCCCTTGGCCGAGACCGCATCCCACACGCCCGCTGCTTCCAGCGCGCCCTTGGTATAGCGGCCCACCGGCACCGACGCCGGGTTGCCGAAGGCCACGCGCTTGAACTCGGGGCGGGTCAGGTCCTGCAGCTTGCCCGCTTCCAGCTTGCTGTCAGCCGGCAGGATCAGCGCGAGCTGGTTGGCGGCGAAATCGCGGCGCGACGCGGGCTGCACCACGCGTTCGGCCACGGCCTTGTTCATCGCGTCCTGGTCGGCCGAGGCAAACACATCGGCCGGCGCGCCATTGACGATCTGCTGCATCAGCACGTCGGAGGCGCCGAAGTTGAGGATCACCTTGGTCTGGGGGTGCACGCGTTCGTAGGATTCGGCGAGCGACTTGAAGGCATTGGTCAGGCTGGCCGCGGCGGAGACCACCAGGTCTGCGCCGAAGGCGGCCGGGGCGGACAGCGCCAGGGTGGCGGACAGCAGCAGGCCGGCCGCCAGCGAGGCGGCGCGCGGCTGGCGGGACTGGGCAGGCAACGCAGCGGAAATCGGGAGCATGGACATGGCGGGGCGCGGGTGGCCGGAAGCGGGTTGGATAGCAGGCGAGCCAGGCCGGAATGTGCCCGCCAGATGTGCCCGCCAAATGCGCAATATATGACGGTATATAACGCGGCGTCAATGGCACATTGGGTTAGGACAGGGCATATCGGCGGGCCGTGCGGGTGCGCCTGCTGCCGGCGGCCCGCCGTCACGGTGGTGTAACGCGCGCGTCACTCTGTTGCCATTTGCGCTCGGGACAATGTCCGGCTCCAGGCACAACAAGAAAGAAGGGAGCCACAAATGCACCGCTGTCCGACCGACGTTCTATCCGCGCGCGCCGCACCCGCTTCGTCCCCGATCCTCGCCGTGCCCACCGTGGCCGCGCTGGGCGCCGCCATCGTGGCCACCGTGCTGCTGGCCGCCTGCGGCTCCGATGACAGCCCCGCCAGCCCCGGCACGGGCACGGGTGTCACGCCGCAGGCCGATAGCGTCTCGGCCGGCACCAAGGCCACACTGGCCTTGCTGGAAACCACCGACCTGCACACCAATGTGCGCAGCTACGACTACTTCAAGCTGGCCGAGGACAAATCCTTCGGCTTCGAGCGCGTGGCAACCCTGATCAAGCAGGCGCGCGCCGAGTTTCCCAACACCCTGCTGCTGGACAACGGCGACACGATCCAGGGCACCGCGCTGGCCGATTACCAGGCCCAGGTCAACCCGCTCAAGTGCGGCGAGACCCTGGCCATGTACAAGGTGATGAACGCGGCCAGGTTCGACGGTGGCGGCATCGGCAACCACGAGTTCAACTACGGCCTGGGCTATCTGAACCAGGTCACGGGCAACCGCTTCAACGTGGATGGCCTGCCCGACCCGACCGTGCAGACGCCGTGCGCCGGGCCGGCCTTCCCGCAGGTGCTGGCCAACGTGTACAGCGTGCGCACGCGCGCGCCGCTGTTCCAGCCGTACACCATCATCACCCGCCAGATCACCGCCACCGGGCCCGACGGCAACACCGTCACGGTGCCGGTCAAGGTCGGCATCATCGGTTTCACGCCGCCCGCGATCATGAGTTGGGACAAGCGCTGGCTCGACGGCAAGGTCTACACCGAGGGCGTGAAGGAAACCGCCGAGAAGTTCGTGCCGGAGATGCGCGCCAAGGGTGCCGACCTGGTGGTGGTGATCTCGCACGGCGGGCTCGATGCCTCCGCGTACTCGCCCACCATGGAGAACGGCAGCTGGCACCTGTCCAAGGTGGCCGGCGTGGACGCCATGCTGATCGGCCACTCGCACCAGGTCTTCCCCGATGCCACCAGCACGGTGGCGCAGTTCAACCTGCCGGGCGTGGACAAGGTGCGCGGCACGGTCAACGGCGTGCCTACCGTGATGGCCGACTACTGGGGCCGCCGCCTCGGCGTGATCAAGTTGCAGCTCGCGCATGACGGCAATCGCTGGGTGGTTGACAAGAGCGCTACCACGGTCCAGGCGCGCTCGATCCAGAATGCCGACAAGAGCTATGTGGCGGCCGATGCCAGCGTGGCGGCCGCGGTCGATGCGGAGCACCAGGCCACCATCGCCTACGTGAAGACGCCGATCGGCACCACCGACTACCGCATGAGCACGTACTTCGCCGACGTGGGCGATCCCGGTGCGATCCAGATCGTCAACCAGGCGCAGGCGGCTTACGTGAAGGACTACATCGCCGCCAACCTGCCGGCGCTGGCCGCGCTGCCGGTGCTGTCCGTCTCCGCGCCGTTCAAGAGCGGCTTTGGCGGGGGCAATGACTACACCGACGTGCAGTCCGGCAACCTCGCCATCAACAATGCAGCCGATCTCTACCTCTACCCCAACACCATCTACGCGGTGAAGGTGAGCGGCAATGACGTCAAGGCCTGGCTGGAGACCGCCGCCAAGCGCTTCAACCTGATCGATCCGGCCAAGACCGCCGACCAGCCGCTCATCAGCAGCTTCCCCGGCTATAACTTCGACATGTTCACCTCGCCCGACCTGCAGTACGAGATCGACGTGACGCAGCCGGAGGGCAGCCGCATCAAGAACCTCGCGTACAAGGGCGTGCCGCTCGACGCCAGCCAGCAGTTCATCGTGGCCACCAACAATTACCGCGCCAGCGGCGGCGGCAATTTCCCCGGCCTGGACGGCAGCAAGACGGTCTACGCCTCGCCGGACGCCAGCCGCGATGTGCTGATCGCCTACATCAAGAAGGCCGGCGCCATCACGCGCGCCATCAACGGCGGCGCGCGCAGCTGGCGCTTCACCAAGGTGGCCACGGCCGGCAAGGTGGTGTTTGCTTCCGCGCCAGGCCAGCTGGCGCAGGCGCAAGCCGCAGGCCTGGCCAATATCGCGCTGGAGCAGGCGAGCTACGACACCACCAAGAACCTGTCGCTATACAGCGTCGACCTCAACCAGTAAGGCGGCAATGACCACGGCAATGAGCACGGCAACGAATACGCCAATGAAGGGAACGACGGCGCCGGCATGCGGTGCGCCTGTGCGTCGCCACGGGCGTCAGCGCCGCCTGCATCCGGTCATCGCTGCGGCGCTGGTGGCGGTCGCGGTGGCGGCCGGCTGCGTGGGCGGGGCATCGGCGTGGCGCGAGCATGCCAGCGCGCGCCACGCGCAGCTTGCCCAGTGGCAGACGCGGGCCGGCTCGGCCGGCGACGAAGAGGCGCTCGCGGCGCTGCGCCAGGCGGCGCGGGCGGGGGAGGGCGCGGCCCAGGCCTCGCTTGGCGAAGCGTTGTGGGCAAGCGGGGATGCGGCGGCGCATGCCGAAGGCCGGGACTGGCTGAAGCAGGCCGCCGGGGCGGGCGATGCGCGCGCGCATTTTGTGCTGGGCAAGGCGGCTTTCCTCGGCGAGGCGCAGCGCGCGCCCGACGCTGAGGCGGCCTGGCACCACTTCGAGCTGGCCGCCGCCGCGGGCAATACCGGGGCTGCGTACTACCTCGGCTTGCTGCACCGCGGCGGCTATGGCCGCGCGCCGGACCCGGCCGCGGCCGCGCGCTGGTTCGAGCTGGCCGCCGATGCCGGCGTGCCGCAGGCGATGTTCATGCTGGCCAATGCCTATCGTGAAGGTGCAGGCGTGCCGCGCGACGAGGCCCGCGCGGTAGCGTGGTACGAGGCCGCGGCCGAGCGCGAGCATCCGGAATCGATCCAGGCGCTGGCGATGGCCTATCGGTATGGTGAGTTGGGGTTGAAGCGGGATGAGGGGAGTTTTCGCGCGCATCTGGCGGAGACTGCGCATGCGTTGAAGCATCCGGCTTTGAGTCCTTGATTTCTTGGGGCGGGGCGGACGGGGCGTTGGGGGGGGGCACGCGTGCTTGTAGCCCGCTGACGCGGGGGTGACGTTTGTGGGCGGGGTTTTACTGCTTCTAGCTGCTGGCGCGGCTGTACGGTGTTGGCCGTTTTGGAACGTGTGAGATGTCACTTTTCTTTACTCGTAAAGAAAAGTAACCAAAAGAAAGCGATCCTTGCAGGAGGCTGGCGTGGCGTCATTGGGGATCCCAATGGTTTCGTCGTACGGCCCCGGGTGCTAATGGCCTCGTGCCGTTACCGGTTCAGAGCACCACGACCCAGCCAATGCCCAGGGTTTCGTGGTGGTCCCCCCGGTAGCGGCCACCACGAACTTCAAGCCGTCTGTCGCTCGCGGGGTGACCGGCCACGAAGTTGCAAGCGTCCCGTTTCCGTCGTGGGCGCGGTGGCACCGCCGGAACAGTTCTGAGGGATTCACCACCGCGCCCACCCCACCACGAAACCATCACGGCGTGATATATCGTGAAACTTTGCACCGGTACCGGCAGATGGATGAATGCGCAGGGATGCCGCTACCGAGCAGCCTCACCACGAAACCAGCGCCATCCGCAGGATCGTGGCCACTCAAACCGGTAACGGCACGAGGCCATTAGCACCCGGGGCCTGACGGCGAAACCACCGGGCTGCGCAATCCCAATAAGCCAGCCTCCTGCAAGGATCGCTTTCTCTTGGTTACTTCTCTTTACGAGTAAAGAGAAGTGACATCTCACACGTTCTAAAACAGCCAACACCGTACAGCCGCGCCAGCAGCTAGAAGCCGTAAAACCCCGCCCACAAGCGACACCCCCGCGTCAGCGGGCCACTCCGCTACCAGTTCAATCAATCCTGATATCCGCAGCCTTAACCACCTTCGCCCACTTCACGATCTCGCTGCGCTGGAACTCCGCAAACTCCCCGGGCGACATCCCCGACGGCTCCATGCCCAGCTTCTCCAGCCGCGCCTGCATATCCGGCGTCTTGATGATCGCTGAGATCTCCTTGTACAAGCGGTCCACGATCGGCTTGGGCGTATTTGCCGGCGCAAAGATCGCTTGCCAGGATTCCAGCTCGTAGCCACTGACGCCGGCTTCGGCCATCGTCGGCACATTCGGCATGCTCTTGATGCGCCTGGCGGAAGTCACGGCCAGCGCCCGCAGCTTGCCCGAGTCGATATGCTGGGCGGCCACCACGGTCGTGTCGAACATCATCGGCACCTGCCCCGCCATCACGTCCTGGATCGCCGGGCCGCTGCCCTTGTAGGGAATGTGTGTGATCTTGATGCCGGCCAGGCTCTTGAACAACTCACCGGCCAGGTGCTGCGAGGTGCCGTTGCCGGCGGATGCGAAGGCGAGCGTATCCGGCTTGGCCTTGGCTTCGGCCACGATGTCCTTCACCGTCTTGAACGGGCTGCCGGCGCTGACTACCAGCACATTGGCATTGGTGCCGATCAGCGTGATGGGGGCGAAGGACTTGACCACGTCGTACGGCATCTTCGGGTACAGGCTGGCATTGATCGCGTGCGAGCTGATGGTGCCGCCGAGGATGGTGTAGCCATCTGGCGCGGCCTTGGAGGCGTAGTCGGAGCCGATATTGCCGCCGGCGCCGGGGCGGTTCTCCACCACCACGGTGGTGCCGAGCGCCTGGCCCAGGCGCTGGCCGATCAGGCGCGCCAGGGTGTCGGTGGTGCCCCCGGGCGGGAACGGCACCACGTAGGTGATGGGCTTGCTGGGCCAGCTGGCCTGGGCGGATGCGCTCAGCGGGAGGGCGGCGGCAGCCAGGGTCGCCGCGGCGGCCAGCAGCGCAAGGGCTTGGCGTTTCATGGGGTGGGGTCTCCTCGGTTCTTATTGGGGTGGTGAAGCGATGGCGGGGCGATGGTGGGACGCTAGTTAAGCGCTAGTGGATCTCCGGCTCGCCGTCCTCCGGGGCATCGACCGGTTCCAGGAAATCAAAGTCGCAGCCCTTGTCCGCCTGGCTGACGTGGCGCAGGTAGAGCTTGCCGTAGCCGCGCTCGAACTTGGGCACGGGCGCGACCCAGGCGGCGCGGCGGCGCGCCATCTCGTCGTCGCTGATCAGCAGGTTGAGCTTGCGGGCCGGCACGTCCAGCTCGATCAGGTCGCCGTCGCGCACGAAGGCGAGCGGGCCGCCCACATACGATTCCGGTGCCACGTGCAGCACGCACGCGCCGTAGCTGGTGCCGCTCATGCGTGCATCCGAGATGCGCACCATGTCGCGCACGCCTTGCTTGAGCAGCTTCTGCGGAATCGGCAACTGGCCCCATTCCGGCATGCCGGGTGCGCCTTGCGGGCCGGCGTTCTGCAGCACGATCACGCAGGTGGCATCGATGTCCAGCGCCGGGTCGTCGATGCGGGCGGCCATGTCGTTGTAGTCGCGGAACACCACGGCGCGCCCTGTGTGGCGCAGCAGGTCCTGCTGCGCGGCCGGGGGCTTGATCACGGCGCCGTCCGGGGCGAGGTTGCCGCGCAGCACGGCCAGCCCGTCGCTGGCTACCAGCGGCTTGTCGCGCGGGCGGATCACGTCGTCGTTGAACACGCGGGCGCCTGCCAGGTTCTCTCCCAGCGTGCGGCCATCGACGGTGAGCGTGCCGGTATCGAGCAGGTCGCCCATCTGCGCGAGCATCGCGCGCAGGCCGCCGGCGTAGTAGAAGTCTTCCATCAGGTACTGGCCCGACGGACGGATATTGGCCAGCACCGGCGTGCTGCGTGCCAGTTCGTCGTAGCGATCCAGCGATAGCGCATGGCCGGCGCGGCGCGCCAGTGCGATCAGGTGGACGATGGCGTTGGTGGAGCCGGACAGCGCCAGCGCGGTGCGCACGCCGTTGTCGATGGCGGCAGGCGTGACGATCTCCGATGGCTTCAGGTCCTGCCACACCATCTCGACGATGCGCCGGCCAGACAGCGAGGCCATTTGCGCATGGCGCGAATCCGGCGCGGGGATCGACGAGGCGCCGGACAGGCACATGCCGATGGCCTCCACCACGGCCGTCATGGTCGATGCCGTGCCCATCGTCATGCAATGCCCCGGCGAGCGCGCGATGCCGTCTTCGATGCCCTGCCAGTCCTGCTCGGTGATATTGCCGGCGCGCAGCTCGGCCCAGTACTTCCACGTATCCGAGCCGGAGCCCAGCGTCACGCCGTTCCAGTTGCCGCGCAGCATCGGCCCGGCCGGCACGAAGAGGGTGGGCAGGTCCATCGCCAGCGCACCCATCAGCAGGGCAGGCGTGGTCTTGTCGCAGCCGCCCAGCAGCACGCAGCCATCGGCAGGGTAGGAGCGCAGCAGTTCCTCCGTCTCCATCGCCAGCAAGTTGCGGTAGAGCATGGTGGTGGGCTTCTGGAACGGCTCGGACAGGCTCATTGCCGGCATTTCCACCGGGAATCCGCCCGCCTGCCAGATGCCGCGCTTGACCTCTTCGGCGCGCTGGCGGAAGTGGCTGTGGCAGGGGTTGATGTCGCTCCAGGTGTTGATGATGGCGACAACCGGCTTGCCGGCGTAGTCGGCGCGGCTGTAGCCCATCTGCGCGGTGCGCGAGCGGTGGCCGAAGGCGCGCAGGTCGTTGGCGCCGTACCAGCGGTGGCTGCGCAGTTCCTCGGGCTGCTTGCGGGGCCGGTCTTGCGGCTTCTTGCCGGCGGGGTTCGTGGGCATGGGCTGTCTCCTCTGATCGGTAGCGTCGTGGCGACGTCTGCTTTTCTTGTCTGGCCCCGGCGGGCGGCCGTCCTGCTTCTCCAGCGCCGAAGACAGCAGATGATAGCGCTGTCATTTGTCGCCCACAACGCATGCGTGCTCGGGGTTAACCCGTCGCGCACTCCCGCATCGCGGCCCGCGGCGCGGCGCGGGCGCTATCATGGCGCCCATGCCGGCCCTGCGCCCAGCCGGCTTTTTCCGCTTCCTTCACCACATTCATGGCCTCATCCCGTAAGCCGACCGCTCCTCGCACCGCCCCTCGTTCCGCGCCCACGCCAGCCCCTGCCGGCCGCGCCACCGGCAGCGTCACGCTGGCTGACGTGGCCAAGATCGCGGGCGTCTCGCCGATCACCGTGTCGCGCGTGGTCAACCAGCCCGGGCTGGTCTCGGCGGGCACCGTGGCGCGCGTGCAGGAGGCCATCCAGCGCACCGGCTACGTGCCCAACTTGCTGGCCGGCGGCCTGGCCTCGCGGCGCAGCCGGCTGATCGCGGCCATCGTGCCGACCATCGCCAACTCGATCTTTGCGGACACGATCCAGGCGCTGACCGATCGCTTCTCGCAAGCGGGCTACCAGATGATGCTGGGCTTGTCCGGCTATGCCGCCACGCGCGAGCAGGACCTGCTGGCCGCCATCCTTTCGCGCCGCCCCGACGGCATCGTGCTGACCGGCATCGCGCACACCGCCGACACGCGCCGGCGACTGCTGGCCGCGCGCGTGCCGGTGGTGGAAACCTGGGACATCACGCCCACGCCGATCGACATGCTGGTGGGTTTCTCTCACGAGAAGGTGGGCCAGACAGTGGCCGAGTTCCTGCATGCGCGCGGCTATCGCAAGCCGGCCATCCTGTCGGCCAGCGACCAGCGCGCTGAGTCGCGCCGCCTGGGCTTTCTCGACGCGTTCGGCCGCCACGGCATCACGGAAGTGCCGAGCAGCATCGTGCCCGCGCCGTCCAGCCTGGGGCTTGGCCGCGAGGGGCTGGCGCGGCTGCTCGACGGCGGCGCGCAGCCGGACGTGGTGTTCTGCAGCTCGGACACGCTGGCGCAGGGCGCGCTCTCGGAAGCCTGCGCGCGCGGGCTGAAGGTGCCGGAGCAGCTCGCGGTGATGGGCTTTGGCGATCTCAACTTTGCCGCACATACCTACCCGGCGTTGTCGACCGTGCGCATCGACGGCCCGGCCATTGGCCGCACCGCTGCCGAGTGCCTGCTGGCCCGCATCGACGGGCGCGAAGTGGGGGAGCGCATCATCGACCTGGGGTTCGATGTCATCCAGCGCGAGAGCGCCTGACTCCCGAGCCTGGGCGCTGCCCTGCGGCGCGGCTCCGGACGCGTTATGATTGCGCTACCATCCAACGTTGCATTTTTCCCCTCGCCTCGCATCCATGTCCCAAGCCACGCTCATCCAGATCGGCCCGCTCGCGCCGCAGATCAATTCCCGCCTGCGCGAGCAGTACCAGGCCGTGCCGCTGTGGGAGCAGCCCGAGCCGCTGGCGTGGCTGCGCGAGCACGCGCAGCAGGCGCGCGTGGCGGTGACATCGGCGCGCCACGGCATTACCGCCGAGGCCATCGCGGCCATGCCCAGGCTCGCAGCCATCGTGAGCTTTGGGGTCGGCTATGACTCGATCGCGCTGGACGCGGCCCGCGCGCGCGGCATCCAGGTCAGCAACACGCCCGACGTGCTCAACGACTGCGTGGCTGACCTCGCTTTCGGCCTGCTGCTCGACGCCGCCCGCGGCATCGCCCATGGCGACCGCTTCGTGCGCGCCGGCAAGTGGGGCAAGGACAACTTCCCGCTGACCACCCGCGTCTCCGGCAAGAAGCTCGGCATCCTGGGCCTGGGTCGCATCGGCGAGAAAGTGGCGCAGCGCGCCACCGGCTTCGGCATGGATATCGCGTACCACAACCGCCGGGCGCGCGCCGGCGCGCCGTGGCGCCACGAGCCTGACCTGAAGGCGCTGGCCGGCTGGGCGGATTTCCTGGCCGTAACCTGCGTGGGCGGCCCCGAGACCGAAGGGCTGGTATCGGCCGACATCATCGAGGCGCTGGGCCCCAAGGGCATCCTGGTCAATGTGTCGCGCGGCAGCGTGGTGGACGAAGACGCGCTGGTGGCGGCCCTGCGCGACGGCCGCCTCGGCGGCGCCGGGCTGGACGTGTTCCGCGCCGAGCCGGAAGTGCCCGAGGCGCTGTTCGCGCTGGACAACGCGGTACTGGCTCCGCACGTGGCCAGCGGCACGCATGAAACCCGCGCGGCCATGGCCGGGCTGGTGTTCGACAACCTCGATGCGTTCCTTGGCACCGGCAAGGTGATCACGCCGGTACTCTGACGCGCTGGCAGGCCTCGCCCGCGCACGGCGCCGGTCCTATACTGGATCAGGCGGTGGATCAGGCGCCCGCCGCCCCGGCGGCGCCATCTCACCCTCGCGCGTCAGGAGGCAATGATGGGACGCAAATATATCGATTGCCGCGAGTTTCCGAGCGAGTCGAAGTGCACGGTGGCATTGAGCGCCGACACCGAAGACGAACTGCTCGAAGTCGCGGTCCAGCATGCGGTGCAGGTGCACCAGCACCAGGATGGCCCCGAACTGCGGCAGATGCTCAAGGGCGCATTCAAGGATGGCTCGCCGCCCGCGTGAGCACGGGAACGCAGGAACGCAGGCCGCCGCCTGGCGAGGGCGGCGACCTGCCGTTCAGGTTCAGGTTGACGTTGGGTTTGAAGTGGACGCTGTAGCCATCACGTCAAACACATGCGCTATTCTCACTGGCGTCAACGTCCGCCACCCCGCCACGCTCAATGAAAACCATCTATCTCGCCGGCTTCGACGTATTTCGCAAAGACGCCATCGCCTACGGCGAGGCCCTCAAGGCCCGCTGCGCCCATTACGGCTTCCTTGGCCTCTATCCCCTCGACAAAGCCGCCCCGGCCGGCCTTTGCGGCCCCGACACCGCGCGCTGGATCTACGAGGCGAACATCAACCTGCTGCGCCGCGCCGACATGGTGATGGCCAACCTGGACGATTTCCGCGGGCCGGGCGAGCCGGACTCGGGCACGGCATTCGAGGTGGGATTCGCGATCGCGCTGCAAAAGCCGGTATGGGGCTACAGCAGCGACCGCGGCACGTTGCTGGACCGCGTGGCCGTTGCCGCCGATGAAACGCACGGCAAGGGCGAACGGCTCGATGCGCGTGGCTTCGTGGTGGAGGACTTCGGCCTGAGCAAGAACCTGATGCTGGCCTGCTCGGCCAAGCTGGTGGCGGGAGACGCCGAGGCCTGCCTGGCGGCCATGGCCGAGTCGGAGCGGCGGCGCAGTTGCCGGGGCGCGCCGGCGCCGGCGGAGGATTGATTCCGGCGCGGGCGGGACCTGCATCCCGCCGCGCCGCTACTTCTTCGCTATTTCGCCGTGCCTCTGCGCAGTGTTTCCACGCCCGCCGCGATATCGTCCGCGGTGCTTGCCACGATCTGGCGGTAAGCCGCCACCACGCCGTCCACCGCGCCCGGCGCGGCCAGTTCGGCCTGCGTGCGGCCGGCCTTGACCTTGCCGTCGGGCAGGCGGCGCACGGTCCAGTTGATGATGGCGCCAGCGCGCTGGCCCACGTCAGCATCCAGCCGCACCACTTCGGTGGTGATGCGGAACACGGGCTCCACTTCCGACAAGCCTTGCTGGTAGGTGTCGACCGCACCTAGCCTGGCCTGCAGTTGCTGCGACAGCGCGTCGCGCAGCTCGTCCGGCAGCGGCGCGGACCAGCGCGACAGGTCCAGCAGCTTGAGCTCGTTGCCATCCTTGCCGTCACGCACCACCAGCTGTGGCCGGTTGAGGCGTTCAGGCACGCGCACCGGCGCAACCTCGATCCACACCGGCTGCGCCTGCGGCGCCCGCGCTGGCGCGGCGGCCTGTCCTTCGGCGCCGGTAGCCGTAGCGGCAGCGGGACCCTGGGCCAGCGTGTAGTAGCGCGGATCGGGCGAGGCGCAGCCCGCCAGCAGCGCGGCGCCGAGCGCGAGGGGCAGCAACAGGCGGTGGCGGGTCATCTCTATGCGGGTCATCATCATTTCTCCGGCTTGCCGCGCACCAGCGCTTCAGGGTGGCGTTCCAGGTATTCGGTCAGCGTGCGCAGCGACACCGCGGTGCGCGTGAGCTCCTGCATCATGCGGCGCGTGTCTTGCTGCAGCGGGGCATCCGAGGCGAGCGTGCCGTTGGCCGCGCTCAACGTCTTGCGCGCGTCCTGCAGCGCGGCCAGCACCTGGGGCGCAACGTCGCCGTTGAGCTGGGCGACCAGTTTGTCGGCGCTGGTCATCATGGTGTTGAGCGTGGCTATCGACGTGCGCAGGTCCTGGCCGATCTGCTCGAACGGCACCTTGTCGATCTTGTTGACGATATCGCCCAGCTTGGCCTGCAGCTCGTCGAACGCGCCCGGCGTGGTGGCCAGTTCAGGCATGGCGCCATCCAGGTTGACGTTGGCCGGTGGCGCCTTGGGGAAGAAATCCAGCGCGACATAGAGCTGGCCGGTCAGCAGGTTGCCGGTGCGCAACTGCGCGCGCATGCCGCGCTTGATCAGCGTCTGGACGATATTGCGGGCGCGGTTGACGTCCTCCACGTCACGCGCCCGGAAGCCCATGCGCGAGGGGTACAGTTCCACCACCACGGGCAGGCGGAACGCCTTCTTCTCGACCTGGTACTCGATGCCGATCGAGCGCACCTGACCCACGACCACGCCGCGGAAATCCACCGGAGCGCCGGGCGAGAGCCCGCGCACGGACTGGTCGAAGTTCAGCACGGCGAGAGAAGGCGCAATTTCTTCCGGCTCCTTCATCGCCTCGGTCTGGTCGCTGGCCAGCAGGAACTGGGTGTTCTCGTTAGCGGCATCCGTCGCCTTGGAGTCATCCGGGGCCTGGAAGGCCACGCCGCCGAGCAGCACCGTCACCAGCGATTGGGTGTTGAGCTTGAAGCCACCGGCATCGAGCTTGATGTCCACGCCGCTGGCGTGCCAGAAGCGCGAGTCGGCCGTGACCAGCTTGTCGTAGGGCTTGTTGACGAACACGCGCAGCGACAGGTCGCGCCCGTTGGGCTCCAGCTGGTAAGCCACCACCTGGCCGACCTGTACGCGGCGGTAGTAGACCGGCGAGCCGATGTCGAGCGAGCCGAGATCGGTGGCGCGCAGCAAGAACTGCTTGCCGGAGGCATCGGTGGTGACGGCGGGCGGCACTTCCAGCCCGGTGAAGTCGCGCACGCGCTCCTCCGACTTGCCGGCGTCAACGCCGATATAGGCGCCTGACAGCAGGGTGCTCAGCCCGGAGATGCCACTGGTGGCAAAGCGCGGGCGCACCACCCAGAAGCGTGTGTCCTTGGTGGAGAAGCTCGCCGCATCCTGGGTCAGGTCGATCTTGGCGATCACGTGCGAGTGGTCGCCGGCCAGCCGCACGGACTTGACCAGGCCGATGTCCACGTCCTTGTAGCGTACCGGCGTCTTGCCCGGGACCAGGCCCTCGGCGGTGCGGAACGTAACCGTGATCTCGGGGCCGCGCTCGGTGAGCGTGTGGATCAGCAGCGACAGGCCAACCACCGCCGCCACGATCGGGATCAGCCAGACCAGCGAGGGCAGCCAGCGCGCCCGGCGGCGGCGCTCCGGCGCCGGTGGCTGCGAGGAAGGAGAGGGAGGGGACTGGTCTAGGTCAGGCATCGTTTGTATCCATCGAATCCCACAGCAGGCGCGGGTCGAAACTGAGTGAAGCCAGCATGGTGAGCACCACCACGGAGCCGAACGCCATGGCGCCGGCGCCCGGGATGATGGTGGCCAGTGCCCCGGCCCGCACCAGCGAAGCCAGCAGCGCCACCACGAAAATATCCAGCATCGACCAGCGGCCGATGATTTCCACCAGCCCGTACAGCCTGGTCTGCTGGCGAATTCGCCAGCGCGAGCGGAAATGCACGGACAGCAGCAGCAGCGCGAGGATGATCATCTTCAGCAGGGGCACCACGATGCTGGCGATCAGCACCACGATGGCCAGCATGTTGGAGCCCGACAACCATAGGTAGACCACGCCGGAGAAGATGGTGTCGCGCTGCGTGCCCAGGATGGACTGCGTCACCATGACCGGCAGCAGGTTGGCGGGAATATAAAGGATGAGGGCGGACAACAGGAACGCCCAGGTGCGCGCGAGGCTGTTCGGCTTGCGGTGATGCAGCGTGGCGCCGCAGCGCGGGCAGGGCTCGCCTTGCATCGCGAGCGGGCTGAGCGCGTCGCAGGCGTGGCAGGAGACCAGGCCCATCGACGTCGCGGTAGGCACCTGCGGCAGCGGCCTGGTTTCGTCGTCGTCGGTCAGCTCCGCCACCACATTGGCGGCCAGGCGGCGCGAGCGCGCCAGCGCGGCGGCGCCCACCGGGGCCTTGGGGGTTGGGGCGCTCATCGGGGCGGCTCCTCGTCCAGGTGCTGCCACAGATCGCGCGGATCGAACGACAGCATCGCGGCCAGCACGATCACCAGCGCGGCGAACGACCACAGCGCCACGCCCGGCAGTACCTGCGCCATGGTCGAGAGCTTGACCAGCGTGACCAGCACGCCAATCATGAAGACTTCGATCATGCCCCACGGCCGGGTTTGCTGGATGCCGCGCACGATGCGCTCGAAGCCCGGCGGCATCCGGTGGCGCGCCATCGGCACCAGCAGGTAAAGCATCATCAGCATCTCGGACAAGGGAAACAGGATGGTGGTGGCGAACACCAGCACGGCCACCAGCGTCATGTTGTCCGCGTAGAGCGCCAGCACCGCGCCCCATAGCGTGGTTTCGGTGCGCACGCCCTTGAGATCCATCTCGACGATGGGATAGGCGTTGGACACCAGGAACAGGATCAGCGCGGCAATGACCAGCGGCAGCAGCCGTGCATAGGCCCGCGCGCTATCGCGGTAGAGCTGGCCGCCGCAGCGCAGGCACAGCGCGCGCTCGCCCGGCTCCAGCTCGGCGCGCTGGTAGACCGCATCGCAGTACTCGCAGGCCACCATCCGGGCCAGCTCGGCCTGGGTGGGCGGTGGTGCCAATGGCTGCGGTTCGGGACGGCTGGTTTCGCTCATGCCTTGCCGGAACCCGCCACGTCCTCGGCGGTGGTGATGGGCTTGCCTTGCGCCAGCGCGGGCGGCGGGTCAGCCAGGTGCTGCGAGCCGATGGTCCAGTCGCGCAGCAGCGCGTAGGCCACCGCCAGCAGCGTCGGGCCGATAAACACGCCGAGAAAGCCGAAGGCCAGCGCGCCGCCGAACACGCCCAGCATGACCCAGATCAGCGGCATGTCGGTGCCCTTGCTGATGAGGAGCGGCTTGATGACGTTGTCGGCCATGCTGACCACGCCCACGCCCCACACCACCATGAAGATGGCCCAGCCGAGCGAGCCGGTGTGGTAAAGCCAGAGCGCGGCGGGAATCCACACCAGCGGCGGGCCGACCGGGATCACGGACAGGAAGAAGGTGATGAAGCCGAGTATGGCGGCGCCGGGCACGCCGGCGATCCAGAAGCCGATGCCGGCCAGCAAGGCCTGCACGAAGGCGGTGCCCAGCACGCCGTAGACCACGCCCTTGACGGTGTTGCCGGCCAGCGCCAGCAGGTGGTCGGCGCGCTCGCCGGCAATGCGGCGCATGCCAGCGCGCAGCCACGCCACCGCGAACTCGCCGCCGGTATAGAAGAAGAACGCCAGCACGATCGACAGCGCCAGCTGGCCCAGCCCGGCGCCGATCGACAGCCCGGCGCCCAGTACCACATGGCCCACGGGCGCGATCAGCTTGCGCAGGTTGGCGACCATCTCCGAGTCGGCATGGATCACCTTGTCCCAGGAGCTTTGCAGGTAGTCGCCCACATAGGGCAGGCCGGTCAGCCACCCGGGTAGCGCGGGCGCGCCGTGATCGAAGAACTGGTCGACCAGGCCGGACAGCTCGTCGATGTGCGCGGAGATGCTGGCGCCAGCATAGACAAAGGGGCCGAGCACGATGACCGCGGCCAGCAGCACGCAGATCAGGGCCGCCAGGCTGCGCCGGTTGCCCATCCAGCGCGACAGCACCGTATAGGGGTACCACGAGCTGAAGGCGAGGATGGCGCCCCACAAGAGCGCGGTGGTAAAGGGCGCGAGCACCAGCAGCGAGCCGCCGATCAGCACGATCAGCGCAAAGATGGCGGCGAGTTTTTCAATCAGTTGGCCGGAATTCATCGGGTGCTTCTCCTGGACTGCCGGTGTGACGTGAACGGCGACAATATATAGGAAAACCCGTAGCCCGCCGGAGGCGGGCGGCATCGCGGGGGCTGCAATGTTGCATTGCGGGACGCCGGGCGCGCTATGTGCTGCGCAGGCCTTCCCCGAACGTCTCACGATGCCATACCTCGGTGACATCTTCCAGCAGCGTGAGAAAGCGGTCCAGCGCGGGCAGGCCGTGGTCGCGCCGCACGGTGGCATAAAGGTCGGCGGCCAGCCCCGGTTCGTCCAGCGTGAGGAAGGCGACGTCCTCCCGCGGCGCGCCCGACAGCGAGCGCGGCAGCGCGCTCACCCCCACGCCGGCGCCCACCAGGCTCAGCACCGTCTGCGGATCCACCGACTCGTGCAGCACGCGCGGGTGGAAGCCATTGCGCACGCAGGCGGCCAGCAAGCTGCGGATCACTGGGCTTTGGGTATTAAGCAGCACAAATGGTTCCGCCGCCAGCGCCTTCAGCCGGATCCGGCCGCTTGCCGCCAGTGGATGGCTTGCCGGCAACGCGGCCATCAGTGGCTGCGGATAGACGCGGATCGACCGCAGTTCCTCCCGCCCGGTAGCGCTGGAGGCAAAGCCCACGTCGATCTGGCCACGCACCAGCGCCTCGCCCTGCTGGTCGGGGAGCATCTCGTGCAGGGTCCACTCCACCGCCGGGTTGCGCTCCTGGAACAGCCGCATGGTGCGGGGCAGGGGGCCGTACATCACGGAATTGATGATGCCGATGCGCAGGTAGCCCTCCAGCCCGTCGGCCACGCGCAGCACCATTTTCCGGGTCGAGTCCAGGTCGGCCACGATGTCGCGCGCCCGCGTCAGCAGCGCCTCGCCCGCCCGGGTCAGGCGCGCGCCCAGGCGGCCGCGCTCGAACAGGATGACCCCAAGAGACGCCTCCAGCGACTTGATCTGCTGGCTCAGCGGCGGCTGGGAAATATGCAGGCGCTCGGCGGCACGGCTGAAGTTGCCCTCCTCGGCGACGGCGATGAAATAGCGGAGTTGGCGGATATCCATATGAATATCGTATGGAAAAGATTCTCAAATCATATTTCACATATGGATTTGGCGCAGCTAGTCTTTGCTTCAACACGGCCCGCCAGCCCCCAAAGACAGCAATCAGCAGCGCCAAGCAGTGATATGCAGCGCCAAGCAGTGACAAACGGCGGAGCAAGGAGAAAGAACCATGACCCCCATCAAAGTCAACGGCGCCCTGCGCGCCGTGCAAGCTCCCGGCGACACCCCCTTGCTGTGGGTGCTGCGCGACGAGCTCGATCTCACCGGTACCAAGTACGGCTGCGGCATGGGCCTGTGCGGCGCCTGCACGGTGCATGTGGATGGCGCCCCGGTGCGCGCCTGCCAGACGCCGGTCTCCACCGTGGCCGGCAAGCGGGTCACCACCATCGAGGGTTTGGGCCAGCCCGATGCGCTGCACGCGGTGCAGAAAGCCTGGCAAGCCGAAGACGTGCCGCAATGCGGCTACTGCCAGTCCGGCCAGCTGATGTCGGCCGCCGCGCTGCTGGCCAGCAAGCGCAACCCCACCGACAGCGATATCGACGCCGCCATGGCCGGCAACATCTGCCGCTGCGGTACCTACGACCGCATCCGCCGCGCGATCCATCGCGCCGCCGCCGAACTGCGTGGAGGCAAGCCAGCATGAAGCGCGAGCTCAACCTGATCGATGCCACCCCGGCCAACGGCGGGCGCCGCCGCTTCCTGCAAGCCGGCGCGGCGCTCGCCGGCGGTCTGCTGCTGGAGATCGGCAGCGGCGGCCAGCTCATCCGCAACGCGGCCGCCGCGCCCATCACCGACAGCGCGGCCGGCAACTTCGCCCCCAATGCCTGGGTGCGCGTCACCCCTGACAACCGCGTGCTGCTGGTGGTGCACAAGTACGACAGCGGCACCGGCGTGAAGAATGCGCTGGGCCTGATGCTGGCCGAGGAGCTGGATGCCGACTGGGCCACCGTGCAGGTGATCCAGCCCGACGATCCGCTCGCCAAGGCCTACCTGCATCCGCTGTGGGGCATGCACGCGACCGGCGGCAGCACCAGCGTGCCGCTGGAGTGGAACACGCTGCGCCGCGCGGGCGCCACCGCGCGCGCCATGCTGGTAGCGCAGGCGGCGCGGCGTTGGGCGGTGGAGCCGGCGGCCTGCAAGACGGCCGCAGGCGCCGTGATCCACGTGGCCAGCGGACAGCGCCTCACCTACGGCGAGCTGGCCGAAGGCGCGGCACGCCTGCCGGTGCCGGCCGAGGTCACGCTCAAGCGGCCAGACGAGTTCGTGCTGATCGGCAAGGAGCGCAGCAGCTACCGCGTGGCCGACAAGCTCACCGGCCGCGCGTGCTACGCCATCGACGTCAAGCTGCCGGACATGCTGACCGCCATCGTGGTGCACGCGCCGGTGGTCAACGCGCGGGTGGTGTCGTTCAACGCCGCCGAGGTCAAGGCGTTGCCCGGCGTGCGCGATGTGTTCGCCACCGAGATCCCGGAAACGATCGCGCATTTCCGCCCCGACGCGCCGGCCGCGCGCCCCATCAACGGCGCCAGCCAGCCCGGCGTGGCCATCGTGGCCGATCATTTCTGGGCCGCGCAGCGCGCGCGCCAGGCGCTCAAGGTGGCGTGGGGTGAAAGCGCAATGCAGGACTTCAGCGCCGAGGCCGCCATCCGCGCCATGGCCGCGCGCGTGGACGAGCCTGGCAAGAAGTCCAAGGTCAAGGGCGATGCCGATGCCGCCTTCCAGGGCGCCGCCAAGGTGGTGGAAGCGGTCTACACCATGCCCTACAAGGCGCATGCGCAGATGGAGCCGCTCAGCATCGTGGCGTGGGTGCGGCCGGACGCGGTGGAGTACTGGGGCGGCGTGCAGGTGCCCTCGCGCTGCGCGCAGGCGGCCGAGACCATTGCCGGCATCTCGCGCGACAAAGTGAAGATCCATCTGACCGAAGCCGGCGGCAGCTTCGGCGCCCGCGAAGGGCTGCACATCATCCTGGAAGCGACCTATATCGCCAAGCGCATGGGCCGCGCCGTCAAGCTGCTCTACAGCCGCGAAGACGACATGCATGCGTTCTATTACCAGAGCGCCAGCGTGCACAAGGCGCGCGCCGCGCTGGACGCGGCCGGCAATGTGCAGGCCTTCAGCTTGCGCGCAGTGGTGCCGTCGATCAAGGAGCCCGACGATCCCGGCTTCCTGGCCAAGGTGCCGGTCGACCCGAGCTGCACCGAGGGCATGCGCGACGATTTCTACTACCAGGTGTCCGCGCTCGACCTCGCCTGGGTGCGCCACGAGCCGGGCTTCCCGGTGTGGTGGTGGCGCGCGGTGAGCTACGTGCCGAATATCTTCGCCATCGAAAGCCTGATCGACGAAGCCGCGCATGCCAGCACGCAGGACCCGGTGGCGTTGCGCAGGAAGCTGCTGCAAGGCAAGCCCGAGCATGTGGCGGTGCTCGACCGCGCCGCCGCGCTGGCGGGCTGGAAAGCCGGCGCGAAGCCGGGCAAGGGCGGCATTGGCCGTGGCCTGGGCGTGGCCACCTACGAAGGCTACAAGAGCTATATCGCCATCGTGGCCGATGTCAGCGTCAGGAACGGCGCCATCACCGTGCACAAGATCACCTGCGTGGTGGACTGCGGGCTTGCCGTCGATCCCAGCTCGGTGCGCCAGCAACTGGCTGGCGGCATCTACTGGGGCGTGTCCACCGCGTTGATGAACGCGGTGCATATCGAGAACGGCGGCGTGAAGCAAAGCAACTTCCACGACTACCCGGTGGTGCGCATGAGCGACGCCCCGGCGCTGGAGATCGTGGTGATGCCGCCCTCCGGCAGGCAGCCCGGCGGCGTTGGCGAGCTGTCCAACCCGCCGGTGGTGCCGGCGATCGGCAACGCCATCTTTGCGGCCACCGGCAAGCGCTTGCGCGCCACGCCATTTGCGCTGGCGTAGGCCAGCCGTCCGACCGGCACGCAAGCACGGAACAACCCGAACCCGACGAAAGGACTCGCAATGACGACAGCGACGAAATGGAAATGCATGGTATGCGGCTTTGAATACGACGAAGCGCTCGGCATGCCCGAACACGGTTTTCCCGCCGGCACGCGCTGGGAGGATATCCCCGACGAATGGCTTTGCCCGGACTGCGGCGTGAGCAAGGCCGAGTTCGAGATGGAAGTGGTGGCCTGAGCCATGACGAACGACGCCAACGACGCCATCATCGCGAAATCGCAGCAAGCGCTGCCGCTGGTCATCCTCGGTACCGGCCTGGCCGGCTACACGCTGGCGCGCGAGTTCCGCAAGCTCGACAGCGCGACGCCGCTGGTCATCGTCACGCGCGATGGCGGCGAGTCGTACTCCAAGCCGATGCTGTCCAATGCGCTGGCCGGCAACAAGGCACCCGTCGCACTGGCCATCGCCAGCGCGCAGCAGATGGCTGCGCAGCTCAACGCGCGCGTGATGACGCATGCCGATGCTTCGGACATCGATACCGCCACCGGCACCGTGCTGGTCGACGGGCAACCGCTGCGCTACGGGCAACTGGTGCTGGCGCTCGGCGCGCACGCGCGTGCGCCAGGCTTGCAAGGCGATGGTGCCGATGCCGTGCAGACCGTCAACGATCTTGCCGACTACACGCGCTTTCACGCCTCGCTGCAAGGCAAGAGGCGCGTGGCCATCCTCGGCGCCGGCCTGATCGGCTGCGAGTTCGCCAATGACCTGCACGCGGGTGGCTTCGACGTCGAGCTGGTTGATCCCGCCGCATGGCCGCTCGGCCGGCTGCTGCCGGGCGAGGCGGGCGCTCTGATGGCCGGCGCGCTGCGCGGCCTCGGCGTGCGGCTGCACCTTGGCGAGATGCCGGTCGCGGTGCATCGCCGTGATGGCGGGCTCGCGGTGCAACTGGCCAGCGGCGCGCAGATCGCCGCCGACGTGGTGCTGTCCGCCACCGGGCTGTTGCCGCGCGTGGCGCTGGCGCAGGACGGCGGCATTGCCACCGCGCGCGGCATCGTGGTGGACCGCCTGCTGCGCACCAGCGCACCGGCGGTCTACGCGCTGGGCGACTGCGCCGAGGTCGACGGCCTGGTGCTGCCTTACGTGATGCCGCTGATGCAGGCTGCGCGCGCACTGGCCCGCACGTTGGCCGGCACGCCTACGCCGCTGAGCTACTCCGCCATGCCGGTGGTGGTGAAAACGCCCGTGCTGCCGACCGTGGTGTCGCCCGCGTTGGCCGGCGCGGGCAACTGGGAGATCGAGTCCCAGGCGGTGGCCGGGGAAGCCGGCGCGGGCCTGCGCGCGTTGTTCCGCGATACGCAAGGCGCCCTGACCGGATTCGCGCTGCTGGGCAAGGCCGTGGCCGAGAAGGGCGTGCTTGCCAAACAGATCAGCGACTGGCTGCCGGTGCAAGCCGCACCAGCCGCACCAGCCGCACCAGCCGCACCAGCCGCATCGGCCGCACCGGCCTGAAACAGGAACACAACGAACGGCACTCCCGCACGCCTGCACAACCCACACTCGACAATACGAGAGGAGACTTCCCAATGCTTGTCACTCAACAACCGGTCCTGCGGCGCTTCTGGTACGCGGTCATTCCCGAGTCCAGGCTCGACCTTGGCCCGCAGCCGTTCACGCTGCTGGGCGAGGACATCGTGATCTGGCGCGGCGCCGATGGCACGCCCGCAGCCGTGCGCGACCGCTGCTGCCACCGCACCGCCAAGCTCTCCAAGGGCTATGTGGATTCGGACGGCCTGCTGTGCTGCGGCTATCACGGCTGGTCCTACGACTGCAGCGGCAAGTGCGTGCGCATTCCGCAGATGCCGCAGAACATGATCCCCGCCAACGCACGCGTGGCGAACTACCACTGCAAGCTGCGCTACGGCTACGTGTGGGTGGCGCTGGAAGACCCGCTGACCGACATCCCGGATATCCCCGAAGGCAACGATCCTTCGCTGCGCCGCATCCCGCAGTTCTACGAGCGCTGGGCATGCAGCGGCCTGCGCTTCATGGAGAACTCGTTCGACAACGCGCATTTCAGCTTCGTGCACAAGAACACCTTCGGCAAGTTCGCCAGCCCGAAGCCAGCAGACATCGAGATCATCGAGAACGCGTGGGGGTTCGAATCGCGCCGCTCGGTGCCGATCATGAACCCGCCCGATAGCTGGCTGCTCACCGGCAGCAAGGAGCCGGAGACCATCCGCCACCTGCACGACAACTGGTACATGCCGTTCTCGCGCCGCTTCGGCTGCACCTATCCGAATGGCCTGGTGCACACCATCGTCAACTGCGCCACGCCCATCGACGACAAGAGCACGATGATGGTCCAGTGGCTATACCGCAACGACACGGAGCAGCAGGCCCCCGCCGAGGAACTGGTCAAGTTCGACCATGCGGTCACGCGCGAGGACAAGGAGATCCTGGAGGCCACGGATTACGACGCGCCCATCGATACCACGCGGCGCATGGAGTTCCACATGCCGTCCGACAAGCCCGGGCTGGTGATGCGCAAGAAGCTGATGGCGCTGCTGCAGGCGCATGGCGAGAAGGAGGTGCACCTGTAATGCTTGCTTGATCTTGCCCCGGCGCCTGCTGGGCGCTAGCCAGGTTCCGGGGCTCTCTTTTTTTTGCGCGCCCGTATTCCCAGAGATGTCGCGTCATCGCACGTAACGGCACAAGAGGAGACAACCCCATGAACACGCAAGATCTGGCCGGCGACAGGCCGGCCGCAGTTGACCAGGTGCCCGCTCCCGGGCCGCTGGTGATGCTGGGCTTCCAGCACGTGCTGGTGATGTATGTCGGTGCCATTGCGGTGCCGATGATCATCGCCAGCGCGCTCAAGCTGCCGAAGGAGGCGGTGGCGGTCCTGATCAATGCCGACCTCTTCACCTGTGGCATCGCCACCATCCTGCAGGCCGCGGGCTTCTGGCGCTTCGGCGTACGCATGCCGGTGATGCAGGGCGTGGCCTTCAGCGCCATCCCGCCGATCCTCGTCATCGCCACCAATCCTGCGCTTGGCTTGCCGGCTGTCATCGGTGCGGTGATGGCGGGCGGCGTCATCACCATGCTGCTGGCGCCGGTGTTCGGCAAGCTGCTGCGCTTTTTTCCGCCCATCGTTGGCGGGTCCATCGTGATGGTGGTGGGGCTGTCGCTGTTTCCGGTCGGCGTGAACTGGGTGGGCGGTGGGCGCGGGGGGGGGGGGGGGGGGGGGGGGGGGGGGGGGG
>NZ_JBXAHA010000014.1:0-73313 GCF_058794615.1 Cupriavidus sp. GW823-FHT07A04 | reverse complement strand
TTGCTTTTTCTGGTTGGCGGGAGCTGGGGGGGTGGGGGGCGTGGCGCGCCGGATTTCGGCGCGCCGCACAACCTGGCGCTGGCGGGCTTTGTGTTCGCGCTGATCCTGGTCATCAACAAGTGGCTCAAGGGCTTCTGGTCCAACGTCTCCGTGCTGCTGGCGCTGGCGGCCGGCATGCTGGTGGCGATCCCCTTTGGCATGGTGGACTTCCATGGCGTGGCCGAGGCGCCGATGGTCGACGTGATCCATCCCTTCTATTTCGGCTGGCCGGTGTTCGACGTGGTGGCCACGCTGACGATCGTGGTGGTGATGATCATCATCATGATCGAGTCGATGGGCTTGTTCCTGGCGATCGGCGATGTCGTGAACAAGCCGCTGAGCGCGGGCGAGATGACGGATGGCTTGCGGGCCAACGGGCTGGCCAGCGTGATCGGCGGGGCGCTCAATGGCTTTCCCTACACCATCTACAGCCAGAACATCGGCCTGCTGGTGGTGACGGGCGTCAAGAGCCGCTGGGTCGTGGTGGCGGCGGGCGTGATCCTGTGCGCGCTGGGCTTGTTCCCCAAGCTGGCCACGGTCGTCGCCTCCATCCCTCTGCCGGCGCTGGGCGGGGCAGGGCTGTTCATGTTCGGGGTGGTGACCTCGGCGGGCGTGCGCACGCTGGCGCGGGTGGATTTCGAGGGCACGCGGCACAACGTGTATATCGTTGCCGCCACCCTGGCCATCTCCCTGCTGCCCACGTTCTCGGGCACGCTGTTGAATCAATTGCCGGGCTGGCTGCAGCCCATCATGCACAGCAGCATCCTGCTGGCTTGCGTGATGTCGGTGGCATTGAACCTGTTGTTCAATGGCATGGCGCGTGCCGATGCACACGCCATGCCGGCGGCGGGCGGGTTGCAGGCGAGCCGCTAGCGCCCGCGCGGGTCAGCTTGCCGGCTGCGCATCCGGTTCCACTTTTGCCGGTGGGCCTTGTTCGAGCAGCGCGGCGATCAGGTCCGATTGCGTGACGATGCCCAGCAGCCGCCGCTGGGCATCCACCACCGGCACCTGATGCAGGCCGCCATTGGAAAACGCCCGCGCCAGCTCCACCATGGGTTGCTCTGCCCGTGCCGTAGCCGTGCCGGTGTGCATCAGGTCCTTGGCAGTTCCCGCACGGACCTGCCCCTCGGCGCCACTGCGCGCCGCAAGAAGATCCGCCAACCCAAGCATGCCAAGCAGCCGCCGCTGCGCATCCACCACCGGCAGCGCCTGGATCCCATGCTTGAACAACAGGGCGCGCGCCTCCAGGCCACTCTGCCCGGGCTGCAACGTCACCACGTCCCTCGACATGATGTCCACGCATCGCACATCGCCAAAGTGCCGGCGATACGCCCGTAACTGCGCGGCCACCAGGATGTCTTCCAGGTCGTCTTCCTCGATGTCCAGGAACTCGCCGCGCGCCTTGAGCACTTCGTCCAGATCGCTGCGGTTGAACCCCACCCGCTCGCTCGGCAACGGATCGGCGGTGCGGTGCGGGTTGGCGTGTTCGACGGGGCGGTGCGGATAGCGCCGGCGCATCAGGTTGTTGAACAGCAGCGCCACCAGCAGCAGCAACATCGAGTTGACCGCGACCGGCATCACCACGAAGCCAAAGCCAAGCTGGGTCACGGCGTGGCCGCCGAACACCGCGGTGATCGCCACCGCGCCGCTGGGCGGGTGCACGCAGCGCAACTGGAACATGGCGACAATGGCCAGCGCCACGGCCACCGAGGCGGCCAGCCCGGGCTCGGGGATCCAGCGTGCGCAGGCCACGCCGATCAGCGCCGCCACCAGGTTGCCGCCAATGATGGACCAGGGCTGCGCCAGCGGGCTCGCCGGCACGGCGAACAGCAGCACCGCGGAGGCGCCCATCGGGGCGATGAACCAGGGGTTGAAGCCGCCCAGCAGGTGACGGCTGATCCATTCGGTGAGCAGCAGGCCGACCAGCGCGCCCAAGCAGCTCTTGACGCGCTCGCGGCGGCCGGCCGCGATGGGGGTGGGGGCAAACGCGCGCAGCCACGCACGTGCCCGGCCTGGCGGGAAATCGGCTAAGGAGGGGGCCTGGGATGGCGGCATGGGTCTTTTTTCTTTGGGTTGTGCGGGCGAATGCGCGTGAATGCGCGTGAATGCGCGTAATAGCGCACCTGGATCGCCTTGGCATCGTGCTCCGGAAATCCAGCGTGCAAATATATCATGACGTGATACATTTCGTTTTTCGCGAAGCGGGATCGGCCCGCGATCCGCGTCCCGTCCTCCGCCTACTTTCCCGATCCTGGCCATGCACTTCGAAAAACGCGACTACGCCGTCGACCGCCGGCTGCTCCTGCTGGCAGCGCTGGCGCCCCTTATCGGGGCCATCAGCACGGCGGCTGCCGTGCTGTTGCTGAACCTGATCCGGTTCTTCACCAATCTCTTCTTTTATCAGACCCTGTCGCTGGCGGATCGCTCGCCGGCGCAGCATCCGCTGGGGGCATGGGTCATCGTGGTGCCGGCGGTCGGCGGCCTGCTGGTGGGCCTGATGGCGCGTTACGGCAGCGACAAGATCCGTGGCCACGGCATCCCGGAAGCCATCGAGGCCGTGCTGTTCGGCAAGAGCAAGATGTCGCCCCGGGTGGCCGTGCTCAAGCCGCTGTCCTCTGGCATCGTGATCGGCAGCGGTGGGCCGTTTGGCGCGGAGGGGCCGATCATCATGACCGGCGGCTCGATCGCCTCGCTGCTCGCGCAGTACCTGCATCTCACCGCGGCCGAGCGCAAGACGCTGCTGGTGGCGGGTGCCTGCGCCGGCATGACTGCGATCTTCGGCACGCCGGTGGCGGCGGTGCTGCTGGCCGTGGAGCTGTTGCTGTTCGAGCTGCGCCCGCGCAGCCTGCTGCCGGTGGCGCTGGCTTGCGCCGTTGCCGGCTTCCTGCGCACGATGGTGTTCGAGCCTGGCCCCTTGTTTGCGCTGCACACCGCGCCGGCCAGCACCATGGCGCTGGGCTCGTGCGTGGTTGCCGGGCTGCTTTGCGGCGTGCTGGGCGCCGCGCTGACGCTGGCGCTCTATCGCACCGAGGACCAGTTCTCCAAGCTCAAGCTGCACTGGATGTGGTGGCCGGCAATCGGCGGGCTGGTGGTCGGCATTGGCGGGTACTTCGAGCCGCGCGCGCTGGGCGTGGGCTATGACGTGATCGCGGACCTGTTGCACAACCGCATGGCGATCGGCGTGGTGCTGGCCCTGCTGACGGTCAAGGCCATCATCTGGGTGGCAGCGCTGGGGTCCGGCACGTCGGGTGGCGTGCTGGCCCCGCTGCTGATGCTTGGCGCGGGCCTTGGCGTGGCGCTGGCGCCGTGGCTGCCCGGCGCCTCGCCGCAGTTGTGGGCGCTCGTGTGCATGGCGGGTGTGCTGGGCAGCGTGCTTGGCGCGCCGCTGACCGCCATCATCTTCGCGTTTGGCCTGACGCATGACAGCAATGCTCTGCTGCCGCTGCTGCTGACCGTGGCGATGGCGCATGGCTTCACGGTGCTGACCATGAAGCGCTCGATCATGACCGAGAAGATCGCACGCCGGGGCCTGCATATCTATCGCGAGTATGGCGTGGATCCGCTCGAGCGCCAGCACGTGGCGGATTTGATGACGACGGCTGTGGTGAGCGTGGATGGCGAGCAGCCGGTCCACGTCTTGTGGGCCAGCCACTTTGGCGAGCACGCACCGCATCGCGGCTATCCGGTCGTGTGCGCAGCGCGCGTGGTCGGCATGCTGGAGCGCAACGCGCTGCGCGGGCGGGAAGCTTCGATGGAGGCCGGCCGCGCGCTGATGGCGCCACTGCAGCCGCACCAGGTGCTGCTGCCGGCGCAGACCGCGCGCCTCGCTGCGGGCCGCATGGCGCAGCTCGGTGTCAGCCGGCTGCCGGTGGTGGCCGACCTGGATTCCATGCGGCTGGTGGGCGTGGTCTCGCTGCGCGACCTGCTGCGCCCCAGCGGCCAGGTGCTGCACGAGGAAACCCGGCGGGAACGGCTGCGCGGCACTGCCGCAGCGTAAGCGCGCTCGCGTCGCCTAAAGCTTGTAGCTGGACAGCAGGATGCTGGTTTCCGTGGCGGCAATGCCGTCGATCAGCCGGATGCGGTCCAGCGTGCGGTCGAAGGCTTCCAGCGAATCCGCGCGCAGCTCGGCGATGATGTCCCAGCGCCCGTTGGTGGTGTGCATGGCCTGCACATTGGGCTCGCCGCGCAGTGCCTGCAGCACCGTGCGCGCCTTGTTGCCTTCCACCGCGATGGTCATCCAGGCACGGATGCGGTGCGCCTCGGCTTCGGGCTTCAGCCGCACCGTGTAGCCCACGATCAGGCCTTCCTTTTCCAGCTTGTCGATGCGGTTCTGCACGGTGGCGCGCGAGACGCGCAGCGCCTTGGCCAGGGCGGTGGCGGGCGTACGCGCGTTGTCGCGCAAGAGGGCGAGCAGTTGGCGGTCGGTGTCGTCCATGGTGGGTTCTGGAAGGGGGGCTGGGGAGGGCCTTTACCTGCATTTTCGTTGCGGCTGGCGATTCGCTAATTTTAGCTGGCGTTTTGCAGTATGGCACAGGCAAATTGCGCAACTTGCTGGCTTTTAGTTAGCGGGGCAGTGCACCAGAATGCAGGCATTCCAAGGCATTGACTGACCCCCGTCACCCATCACCCAAAGGAGCCAGCGTGATCCACCAGCCCACCATCTTGCTTGTCGAGCCCACCCATTACGATGTGTCGTACAGCATCAACCCGTGGATGGACCCCGGCCTCTGGGCTAGCGACCCGCACGGCATGCATCGCAATGCGGTGGCATCCTTCGAATCCCTGCATGCGGCCCTGCAGGCGGCCGGCTTCACGGTGGAAACCGCGCCCGGCGCGCCCGGCCTGCCCGACATGGTGTTCCCCGCCAATGCCGCCGTGGTGCTGGACGGCCACGCCGTGCTGGCGCGCTTTCGCTATCCCCAACGGGCCGGCGAGGAAGCGCCCTTTGCGCGGATCTTCGAGGGCCTGCGCGAACGCGGCCTGATCGACTCCGTCAGCCTGCTGCCCGAAGGCTGCTACCAGGAAGGCGCTGGCGACTGCATCTGGGATGCCGTGCGCGGCCATTTCTGGGCCGGCTTTGGCCCGCGCTCCTCGCGTGCCGCGGCCGATGCCATGGCGAGCCATTTCGGCCGCGAGGTTGTCGCGCTGGAGCTTGCCACGGCGCAGAGCTATCACCTCGACGTGTGCTTCTGCCCGCTGTCGGGCGGCGAGATTCTCTACTACCCGCCCGCCTTTACGCAGGACGCCCTGCGCATCTTGCGCGAGCGCGTGCCGGCCAGCCTGCGCATCGAAGCGAGCGAGGACGACCTGCGCCACTTCAGCGTCAATGCGGTCAACCTGCATGACCAGGTGGTGATGACGCGCACCACGCCGCACCTGCGCGCCGAACTGGGCCAGCGCGGCTACCACCTGCGCGAGGTGGACCTGTCGCCGTACATGCTGTCCGGCGGCGGCGCCTACTGCATGACGCTGCGCCTGGACCGCACCAGCGGGCCGGCCCGGGCGAGCGCCGCGGCCGACGGCGCCGCGGTGGCGGCATGAGCGCGAAGGACGAGCACAAACCAATACCGAGCCAGCAAGGGAGAACACCATGAAGGAGATCGCCATGACCCGCTTTCTGGACGCCGCCGATGTGGCGGCGCTGGTGCGCGCCACGGGCGTCGCCAACGCCATCGCGCAGATGGCGCATCACATTCGCCAGGATTTTGTGCGCTGGGACGCATTCGATAAGTCCGCGCGGTTGGCGACGCACTCCGTCGACGGGGTGATCGAGCTGATGCCGGTGAGCGACGCCGTGCAGTATGCGTTCAAGTACGTCAACGGCCATCCGCGCAATGCGCAGAACGCCATGCCGACGGTGATGGCTTTTGGCGTGCTGGCGGAAGTGGCGAGCGGCTTTCCGCTGCTGCTGTGCGACCTCACGTTGGCCACCGCATTGCGCACCGCCGCCACGTCGGCACTCGCCGCGCAGGTGATGGCGCGGCCCGGCGCCGCCACGCTGGCGCTGATCGGCAACGGCGCGCAGGCGGAGTTCCAGGCACTGGCCTTCCATGCCATGGTGGGCATCCAGGAGATCCGTGCCTACGACATCGATCCCGCCGCGACGGCGCGGCTCGCGCGCAACCTGCAAGGCGTGCAGGGGCTGAAGGTGGTGGCGGTGGACTCCGTGCGCGCAGCCGTGCAGGGTGCCGACATCATCAGCACCGTCACCGCCGACAAGACGCGGGCCACCATCCTCACGCCTGACCTGGTTGCGCCCGGTGTGCATATCAATGCGGTAGGCGGCGATTGCCCGGGCAAGACCGAACTGCACCCGCAGATCCTGCGCCAGGCGCGCATTGTGGTCGAGTACGCGCCGCAGACCCGCATCGAAGGCGAGATCCAGCAATTGCCACCGGATACGCCGGTGACGGAGTTGTGGGAGGTTTTATCCGGCCGGGTGGCCGGGCGCACCGAAACGGGGCAGGTGACGGTGTTCGACTCAGTGGGGTTTGCGCTGGAGGATTACTCCGCGCTGCGCTGGCTTCATGCCGCGGCCCACGCGCAGCATCGCGGCAGCCACGTGGAGCTGGTGGCGACTCCGCCGGATCCCCGCAATCTATATGGATGGATGATGGACGCCGGAGTGCCGCAGCCCGTGCGCGAGCCGCTGGCGGCGCTGGCCTGAAGCGGTGGCCCATGCCACAACGCCGCAGTCGTGCGGGTCACGAGACTGCGGCGTTGTGGTGTGCGGTTTATAGCGAGTGCCACGCCCACGGGTAACGGGCAAGGCAAGCCGGGCGGCCGGGTGACGGCCAGGCAGATAGCTGCCGGTGAAACGTCCTGGACAGGGTCTTGGCGATGTGCCGCCCGATCAGCCGGCTGCGCCCCGGGTCATCATCAGCTGCGCGCGCAGGAAGCCTTTGACTTCTTCCAGCGAGGGCGTCTTCAGGAACACCATGATGCCCCATTGCTGCAGCGCATCGGCCACGCCGTCATAGGCCTGGCGGTTGGTGATCACGGCGAAGATGACGTTCTGGCGCGCAAAGAAGTTCTGCAGCTTCTCGATGGTGGCCGACTCGGCGTCAGTGAGTTCTTCCACGTAGTACAACACCACTCGCGGATGCGAGCTGACCGAAGTAATGATGGTATCCACCACGTCCTCCACCACCACGCTTTTCAGGGGCAAGCCCCATTTGCCCAGTTGCGCGTGGATACGTTGGGCTTCCTGGTGGTTTGGGTGAAACACCACCAGGTCGAGTTCATGCACAGACGGAAGTTCCTGCCCCACGCGCGTGGCCAGCAGGCGATGCACGGTTTCCTTATGTATGCGTCGGTGGCCACCGTTGGTTTTCCAGGCCCCGAGTTCGCCGCGTTCCACCATTTTCTGCACCGTGCCCAATGACACATTGAGCAGCTTCGCGGCGGTACGCGTACTGTAGTAAGGCTTTTCAGCCAGTTCTGAATCCAGTTTCATCCGTTCACCCGTTAACTAAATACACCGCACTGCGAGAGAAACAGCAGTGACAGCGCGAGCTTTTCGCGCTGGTTTGGGGCTTGGCAATGCAAGGCAACGCGAGCCATGAAGACGGTTGCATGCTGGCACCATAAGGCCTCTTGCGTAACCTGCCCTCGCATCCGGGGCGGCGGGAGCGACGGTGCTCCCACGGTTGTGCAACGGCATGATCTATGTCACCGGTGCCTGATTCTCCCAACGGAAGAATGCCAGCCTCGAATCATATGCGGTATCGAACATAAGCAACCAGACGGCGCACCAAATATTTCGAAATCGCATTGAACGCTCCCACTTCTGGGCTTAAACGCATATTGCCGCGTTTTGGCAGACACGGGCGAGCGGGAATTTATCGCAAACATTGCATACATCTGAAGTGCTTCCACCGGTCGCTCCGAGCGTCGAAACGTATAGCGCACATGGCCGTGCGGCCGCTTGCCGCAGGAATGACAAATATGGCGTGTGCGGCAATCTCGCTTGCCGTCAGGGATTTCGCCCGCGAGCCACTGCCACCGTTTGCCGGGTCGATGTGACTGGCAGGTTGCTGAACTCACCTTCCGCATCAGCTGCCATACCCGATATCGGGAGGGACTGGCGCACGGGTGCCGGCGCGCCTTCCGGGCATACGGACTCGGGATCTGGCGCGGGCAGCGCCATGGACCTTTCCAGTTCGCGCGTCTTGAGCACGATGAAGTATTCGTAGATCGACTGCAGCATGGCGTAGGTGAGCCCGGCCCGTCCATCGAGAAAGCCGCGCTTGCCCAGGTACAGGATCGCGAACTTGACGAGGGGGCGCATCGGCAAGCGGAAGAACAGTTCCTTCTGGTGCGCGCGGCGCCGGTGGAAATCCGTCGCGAACAGGGCTTCGGCCAGGCTGAACGCTGCCGCGCCGCGCCGGTTCTCGATGATCTGCATCGCTTCCAGCCCGCTGTAATTGTTGTGGCGGGTGATCCAGTGGGTCACGCCTTTGCTGAACGGGTAGTGATCGAGGTAGCCCGTCAGCTCGCCGGCCGGGCCGTCAGGAATCGACACCGGGTTTACCAGACGCTCGTAGCGCATCCGCTCCGGCCGGAACAAACGCAGGTAGAAGGGAGATGTCTGTACATGGCGCAGCCAGGTGCCTAGGAAAAAGTCGCGCCGTTGCACCCGGAACGCGACCTCGTCGCGCGCCGCGCGCACCGCGGCCCGGGCATGCGCCACAAGCTCGGGCGTCATGCGCTCGTCGGCGTCGATGTAGAACACCCAGGGATGGCGAAAGCCGATGTGCTGCAGGCCCCAGTTCTGGTGGCTGGCCCAGTTGTCGAAGACGCGCTGCGTGACATGCGCGCCGAAGCGCTGCGCGATCGCCACCGTGGCGTCGGTGCTCATCGAGTCGTACACGTGGATGTCGTCCGACCAGGCCACGCTTTGCAGGCAGCCCGGCAGGTCCTGCTCCTCGTTGCGGGTCAGGATCAGCACGGAAATGCCCGGCGCTTGCATGGGCTGGCTAGGCTGGGGGCTTGGCATGTCTGACTCTCGTGCTGATGGCGCGGGCCGGGATGCCCCCGTAGACGGTCCATGGCGTGCGCAGGCTTTTGCTCACCACCGCGCGCGGCGCGATCACCGCGCCCTCGGCCAACGTCACGCCGGGCGAGACAAAGGCCTCGGCGCAGATCCACACGTGCGCCGCGAGCACGATGGGATGGGCAACCAGCTGGAAGTTGGCGCTGTTGTAGTCGTGCGTGCCGGTGCACAAGTGCGCGCCCTGCGAGACCACGCAGAAATCGCCGATGACGATCGGCGCCATGTTGTACAGCGTGACGCCATCGGCCACGCCGACATGGCTGCCCACGCGCAGGTTCCACGGCGCCCAGATCTTCACGCCCGGATAGATATGCACATGCGGGCCCAGTTGCGCCCCGAACAACCTCAACAGCGCCGAGCGCCATGCATGCAGCGGGCGCGGGCTTGGCCGGAACAGGCACAACCAGGCCCAGTGCCAGAGCTGGCGCTGAATCCGGTTGCCGAGCGAAAACGAAGCGCCGGTAGTCGGGTCGTTTCCTTGAAGGATCATCGTCGGTCCGCTCCTGCTTGTTAGCGGCATTCTCAATGCGCGGCAAGGCCCGGCAGCCATGGGAGGCGACCACGGTGCGGGCCAGCACCGCGGTCGCCGAACCCGGCCGAAGCCAGGCTTTGTCCCGCACCGGCCGCGCCAGGCACGGCAAGGTGCAAAGCGCGCGGGAAGGGGTGAAACCATAGTGGCGCGGCGTGCGCGCCGCTTCGGTGCGGCACCTCACACAAGGAAAAACGAAGCGGGAAGGAAGCGGGGCGGGGGGAAGCGGGAGGGAAGGGAGAAGGGCGGGGAGGTGGAGCGAAAGGGCTGAGAGGGCGCAGGGGGCGGGGGGGGCGCGGCGACCGAAGCCGCAAGGAAAGCCTCAACGCAAGCTGTGCGCAAACCGCAACGCCTGGAATCTCAAAGTCGGTATTTCCTGACCTTATCGAACAAGGTCGTCTTGGCAATGCCCAGCGCCTCGCTCGCGCGGCTGAGGTTCCCCTCATGCCTGCGCATGGCGTCGGCAATCATGGCCCGCTCGAACTGCTCCACGGCCTGCGCCAGCGGCAGCGCTGCCGGCTCGGCGGTGCCTTGCCCGGGATTGCACCCCAGTCCCAGCACATGGCGCTCGGCCAGGTTGCGCAGCTCGCGCACATTGCCCGGCCACGGATAGGCCATCAGCGCAGCGAGCTCCGCCGGCGTGGCAGGCTGCGCCTCGCGCTCGAAGCGCAGCGCCGCCTGCGCGACAAAATGCTCGAACAGCGGCGGCACGTCTTCGCGCCGCTCGCGCAGCGGCGGCAGCTCCAGCGTCACCACGTTGAGCCGGTAATACAGGTCGGCGCGGAACTGGCCGGCCGCCGAGAGCGCCTTCAGGTCTGCCTTGGTGGCCGCGACCACGCGGGTGTTGACCGGCACCGGCGTATTGGAGCCAAGCCGCTCCACCACGCGCTCCTGCAGCACCCGCAGCAGCTTGATCTGCATCTGCATCGGCATGCTCTCGATCTCGTCGAGGAATAGCGTGCCGCCCTCGGCGTGCTCGATCTTGCCGATGCGCCGCCGCGCCGCGCCGGTAAACGAGCCGGCCTCATGGCCGAAGATCTCGCTTTCGAACAGCTGCTCGGGCAGGCCGCCGCAATTGATCGGCACAAAGTGCCGCGCGCGGCGCGAGCTTGCTTCGTGCAGGCAGCGGGCGACCAGTTCCTTGCCAGTGCCGGTCTCGCCGTGGATGAGCACGTTGGCGGCGGTGTCGGCTAGGTCGGCGATCAGCTTGCGCAGCCGTTCGATGGATGGCGAATGGCCGATCAGGCGCGCCTGCAAGGTGTCGCGCCCGGCCAGCTTCCTGCGCAGCTCGGCCACTTCCAGCACCAGCCGGCGCTTTTCCAGCGCGCGCTGCGTGACCTCGACCAGGCGCTCGGGCGAGAACGGTTTTTCCAGGAAGTGGTAGGCGCCGGCCTTCATGGCCTGCACGGCCAGGCTGACGTCGCCGTGGCCCGTGACCA
This sequence comes from Cupriavidus sp. GW823-FHT07A04, assembly GCF_058794615.1. Taxonomy (NCBI): domain Bacteria; kingdom Pseudomonadati; phylum Pseudomonadota; class Betaproteobacteria; order Burkholderiales; family Burkholderiaceae; genus Cupriavidus; species Cupriavidus sp. GW823-FHT07A04. The sequence goes on along the minus strand of NZ_JBXAHA010000014.1, from coordinate 62,251 downwards.
TCACCACCGGCAGCGCATCGTCGCGCGAGCGCAGCTCATGCAGCAGCGCCATGCCGTCGATGCCGGGCAGGCGGATGTCGCTCACCACCACGCCGGGGAAATGGCTGCCGACCTCGCGCAGGGCGGCTTCGGCGCTCGCCACGGCACGCGTGGCAATGCCTTCGAGCCGCAGTGCTTGCTCGCAACCCAGGCGCACGTCGGGGTCGTCTTCGACGATCAGCACGGTCAGCGGCGCGGGGTCGATCGCGTCGGGGGAATCGGCGTGGTTCGGGTCAATTGCCATGGCGGCTCTCCGGGTCAAGCCTGGCCAGCGGCAGCACCAGCGTGAAGCACGCGCCGCCGTCGGGGTGATTGCTGGCCTCCAGGCTGCCGCCGACCTCGTCCAGGATGCCGGCCGACAGCGTCAGGCCCAGGCCCAGTCCCTGTCCTGCCGGCTTGGTGGTGAAGAACGGCTCGAACAGCCGCGCGAAGGCTTCCTCGGACAGCCCGGGGCCGTTGTCGCGGATGGTCAGGCGCAGCTTGCTGCCCGCCAGGTGGCTGCGCAGCTCCAGCCGGGGCTCAGGGTTGCCGGCCAGCGCGTCGAGCGCGTTGCCGATCAGGTTGACCAGCACCTGTTCCAGCCGGTTGGGATCGCACGTCACCATCAGGTCCGGCTCGATCTCCCGGACCAGCGCCGGGCGTACCGCCTGCAGGCGTGTATCGAGCAGGAACAGGGCGTTGTCCACCGCATCGTCCAGCGGTGCCAGGCGAGCGGCGGTGCCGCCATTGCCAGGCTTGCGCGCGAATGACTTGAGCGCGCCGGTGATGCGCCCCATGCGCTCCACCAAGCCGATGATGGTGCCGAGGTTGGCCTGTGCGGTGGCGTTGTCGCCGCGCTCGAGGAATTTCTGGGTATTGCCCGAGAGCGTGCGCAGGGCGGCAAGGGGCTGGTTGAGCTCGTGGGCGATGCCGGTGGACATCTGGCCTACCGCGGCCAGCTTGCCGGCCTGCAGCAGGCCATCCTGGGCCTGGCGCAAGGTTGCCTCGGCGCGGATGCGTTCGGCGACTTCCGCCTGCAGATGCTGGTTGGCGGCGGACAGGTCCGCGGTGCGCTCCGCCACCTTGCGCTCCAGTTCGCCGTTGGCGGCCTCCAGCGCGGCGCGCGCGGCCATGCGCTCGCTGGCGATGCGCCGGCGCACGTTCCAGGCCGCCGCCAGCAGCAACAAGAAGGCGGTGAGCACGCCGGCCAGCGCGGCGGTGCTGAGCGCGGCCACGCGGGCCTGCGAGGTATTGGTGAGCAGCGTCAGGTGCCAGTCGGTGCCAACCAGTTCGGCGTTCTGCGCCAGCATGGGCGGGCCGCTGCGCAGGCGGACCAGGGCGTCGCTGTCGGACAGCTTGCGTACCGGCGTGAGCTCCAGCTGCGGGAGCGCGGCGCGGTTGTATTGCAGGTTGCGTTGCAGCCGCTCGCGCAGCTCGGGGGCCAGCGGCTTGAGCGCGCCCAGTTTCAGGGACGGGTCGGAGGCCAGGATCACCACGCCGTTCTCGTCCGTCAGCAGCATCTGGGTATCGGCGCCCTGCCAGCGGTTCTCCAGGGGTTCCAGCCCCACCTTGACGACCGCTACGCCGCTTGGCTTGTGGCGATCGCCCAGCGGCGCCGAGAGGTAGTAGCCGGGCTCGCTGCGGGTGGTGCCCACGCCATAGAAGCGGCCCAGCTGACCGTCCGCGGCGTCGCTGAAGTAGGGGCGAAAGCTCAGGTCTTCGCCCAGGTAGCTGTCGGGGCGCTGCCAATTGCTGGTGGCGAGCACGTGGCCGCGGGCATCGAGCACGAACACCACGCGGGTGCCGGCGCGGGCATTGACCGCGGCCAGGTACTGGTTGGCGGCCTCAACGCGTGCCGGGTCGTTCGGGTGAGCCAGCAGGGTAGCGATCTTGTCGTCCAGCGAGAGCAGGCTGGGCACGTAGTCATAGCGCGCCAGCTCGCTCGACAGGGCCTGCCCGTACAGGCGCAGCTGCACCTGGCCGCGCTCGCCCTGGCGCGCCAGCGCGTTGTCGTAGCTGTACCGGTAGCCCATGGCGCCAGCCAGCCCGATCAGCGTCGCCAGCGCCAGCATGGCCATGAGGGGCACCCATGGGCGCAGGCGTGCGGCACGAGCGGAGGTGTCGTGCGGGGCGCTTTGCGGGGTAGCGTGTGAAGGGAGCGGGCCGGTCATGGGAGCGGGCGGAATGCGCAGGAAGCGAAGGCGAAGGAACTCGGTCGCGGGCAGCGAGCCCGACTGGTTAAGACTGCAGGCGCCAGCAAAAGTGCATCGTGCAAAGGGGTAAGAGTAGGGGGTGGGAGCGCCAATGTGCACATTGTGCGATGGCGCCACCCGCGGCGACCCCGTCTTTTACCACATCGCGGTTTTCCGGCCCCCGGAAACAAAAAAGGCCCGGCCACCTGATCGGTGGCCGGGCCTTGGCGCGCTGGCAGTGTTACTTGCCGGCCAGGACCTGAACGGGTGTCAGGCCGCGGTTGCCGTCGGCAGCGGGGTCATCCGCTTCTTCGGGCACCGGCGCGCCGATGGCGCCTTCGCTTTTGGCGACGACGGTTGTGGCAATGGCGTTGCCAAGCACATTGGTCACGGTACGGCCCATGTCGAGCACGTGGTCGATGCCCAGCACCAGCAGGATGCCCGCCTCGGGCAGGCCAAACATCGGCAGCACCGCGGCCACCACCACCAGCGAGGCACGCGGTACGCCGGCGATGCCCTTGCTGGTGACCAGCAGCACCAGCAGCATGGTGACCTGCTGCGAGAGCGACAGGTGGATGCCGTACACCTGTGCCACGAACAGCGCGGCGAAGGACGTGTACATGATCGAGCCGTCCAGGTTGAACGAGTAGCCCAGCGGCAGCACGAAGCCGGTGATGCGCTCCTTGACGCCAAAGCGGCCGAGCTGCTCGATCACCTTGGGGTAAGCCGATTCGCTGCTGGCGGTGGCGAAACCGATCATCAGCGGTGCGCGCACCATCTTGAGCAGGCGGAACACGTCGCGGCCGAGGAAGAAGTAGCCACCGCCGATCAGCGCCACCCACAGTAGCGCCAGCGACAGGTAGACAGCGCCCAGCAGCTTGGCGTACACGACCAGCACGCCCAGGCCCTCGGCGGTGATCACCGCTGCGACCGCACCGAACACGCCGACCGGCGCGAAGGCCATCACATAGTTGGTGATCTTCAGCATCACGTGCGACAGGCCTTCGATGCCGGCCAGCACGGGTTTGCCAATGCCGTCCTTGAGCGTGCCCAGCGCAAAGCCGAAGAACAGCGAGAACACCACGATCTGCAGGATCTCATTGGTGGCCATGGCCTCGACGAAGCTCTTGGGGAACATGTGCGCGATGAAATCGCGCAGGTTCAGCGCCCCGGTCTTCAGGTTGGAGGCCGCGTCCGCCGCCGGCAGCGCCAGGTTCATGCCTTCGCCCGGGCGCAGCAGGTTGGCCATCAGCAGGCCCAGCAGCAGCGAGGTGATGGACGCGGCGATGAACCATGCCATCGCCTTCATGCCGATGCGGCCAACGGCCTTGCCGTCGCCCATGCTGGCGATGCCGCTGACCAGGGTGGCGAACACCAGCGGCCCGATGATCATCTTGATCATGCGCAGGAACACGTCGGTCAGGATGGACAGGTGGTCGGCGATGGACTTGGCGGCGGCGGGGTCCGGCGCATAGTGGTGCGCGGCCGTGCCGGCCAGCACGCCAAGCAGCATCGCAATGAAAATCAGGGTGGGCAGTCGGTTCAGTTTCATCAGAAGTCGGGCCGATGCGCCCGGCCAATGGCCGGACGGCTGTTTTGCGGGGGGCTGGCAGCCTTCTGGCATGGCGTTGCCGTCGTGGGGACAGCGCCATGCGGCCTCAGCCGGGAAGATCAGTGCCTGTTCAATCCGGAATCATTCCGGATCAATGCGTTGATCCATGCCGAACGGGCACGGGCAGCGTGTGCCCGGCGCCCACCGGTGTGGTGGGCAAGGTCGGCAAGGCGGGGTCGATCATTGTTTCCTCCATTGTTTTGGGTCCGGGCTGGCACGGGGGGAGCCAACCGTCGACCTGTATGGCCGCTTGGGGCCGGCGCATACATTGCACGAGGCGTGCCAGGCCAAAGGCCGTGCCGAAGGCGCCTAAGCTTCTGAAAAACAAGGAGAAATTAATGTGCGCTCGGCGCACGGTTCGGATTTCCGTGCGGATAGGGCAGCAGGGCGTTCGGTTTTCCGAACGAGTGACGGGGCTGAAAGCGGAACTGGCGCCCGTGCGGGCGCCAGCGTGTGATCCAAGGGGCATGGCGCGGCCGGCGCACGCCGCCGCCAGCCACGCACGCCAGGTGACTCAGGCGTTGTCCACGGGTTGGGTCGGGCAACTCTCCAGGAACAATTCCAGCGGCATCGGCCGCCCGATCACATAGCCCTGGGCATAGTCCACGCCAAGCGAGCGCAAGGCCTGCAGCGTTTCCTCGTCCTCCACGGATTCGGCCACGGTCAGCATGCCCAGGCGATGGCCGATATCGTTGATCGAGCTGACGATCTCGCGGTCCACCGCGCTGCCGGCCAGGTGGCGGATAAAGCTCCCGTCGATCTTGAGATAGTCCACCGGAAACTGCTTGAGATAGGAGAACGACGACAAGCCCGCCCCGAAATCGTCGAGCGCCACGGTGCAGCCAGCGCTGCGCATTTCGGTCACCAGGCGATTGGCCGCCGCCATGTTGTTGATCAGCGCGGTCTCGGTGATCTCCAGCTGGATGCGGCTGGCGGGCAGCACGGACTCGTACAGCTCGGCGTGCAGGAACGGCAGCAGGAACGGCTCGCCCAGCGAATTGGCCGACAGGTTGATGGCGACCGTGAGCCTGGGCACCGCGGTCAGGCGCTCGCCGAATTCGTGCAGCACGTGGTGGATCACCCAGCGGTCCACGTGGCCCATCAGGTCATAGCGCTCGGCGGCGGGGATGAACGCGCCCGGCATCACCAGCTTGCCTTGCTCGTCGACCATGCGCACCAGGATCTCGATATGGCGGTCGGCCTGGTTGTGCTCCTGCAGCGCGCGGATCTCCTGGGCGAACAGGCGGAAGCGGTTCGCATCCAGCGCCGAGTGGATGCCGGCGGCAACCTGCAGCTCCTGGTGGTGGCGCTGCGCATCGCTTTCGTCGCGCCGGTACACCGAGACGCGGCTGCGCCCGGCCGCCTTGGCGGCGTAGCAGGCTACGTCGGCGCGGCTCATCAGCTCGCCCATCGGCGGTGTTTCGTGGTCGATGGCGGTAATGCCGATGCTCGCGCCCACATCGTAGACCCGCCCTTCCCACGGGAAACGCTGGCCGCGGATGGCATCGATGATCTTCTGGCACACGCGCTCGGCCTGGTCCACCGTGCAGTCCATGAGCAGCAGCGCGAACTCGTCGCCGCCCAGGCGGGCGAGCAGGTCGTCCGGGCGCACGTGGTAGCGGATCACGTGGCCGAGCTCGCGCAGCAGTACGTCGCCCGCGGCATGCCCGGCCGTGTCGTTGACGATCTTGAAGCGGTCCAGGTCGATAAAGCACAGCGCGTGATGCTGTTGCTGCATGCGCGCAGCCTCGCAGGCCTCGCGCAGCCGCTTCTCGAACCAGATGCGGTTGGGCAGGCCGGTGAGCGCATCGTGCGAGGCCGAATGGGCCAGCTCGCGCTGCAGCGCGCGGGCGCCGGTGATGTCCTGGAACACCAGCACCGCGCCGATGACCTCCCCGGTAGCCGTGCGCACCGGGGCGGCGGAGTCCTGCACGTCATGGCGGTCGCCGGTCAGGCTTTGCAGCACTGCGCCGTCCTGCAGGTAGACCGGGCGCAAGGTCAGCAGGCACTGTTCCACCGGGCTGGGGATCGGCGCGTTGGTATGCTCGTCGACGATGCGGAAGATGGATTCGAGCGGCTGGCCGGCGGCCGCCTGCATGGTCCAGCCGGTGAGCTGCTCGGCGATCGGGTTCATGAAGGTGACGCCCATGGTGGCGTCGGTGCAGATCACCGCATCGCCGATGGAGCGCAGCGTGATATGCAGGCGTTCCTTCTCCTCGAACAGCGCCTCGGTGAGGCGGCGCTGTTCGGTGATGTCCCAGTTGGTGCCGATCATGGACACCGCGGTGTCATCGTCCTGGCGCAGCACCATTGCCATGGCCCGGATGTGGCGCACCGCGCCGTCGGGGCGCTGGATGCGGTATTCGGTATCGAAGGTGCGCGTGCCGCGCACCGCCTCGCGCATCTCGGTGCTTGCCTGCTCGACATCCTCGGGATGCACCATGGCCGTCCAGCGCTTGATGTCCGGCGCGCCCAGGGCAGGATCGACGCCGTGCAGCGCATGCATGCGCGCGTCCCACTCGATCGCGCCGCTGGCAATGTCCCATTCCCAGATGCCTACGCCGCCGGCTTCCACCGCCAGCTGGGTCCGGCGCGACAATGCCTCAAGCTTTTCCAGCGCGGCCTTGCGCTCGTCGATGTCTTCCACCTGCGAGATGAAATGCAGCGGCTTGCCCGTGTTCTCGTCGTGCACCAGGGAGACGGCCAGCAAGGTCCAGCGATAGTGGCCGTCCTTGTGGCGGAAGCGCTTTTCTATCCGGTACGACTCGATCTCGCCGGCCAGCAGGCGCTCGACCTGGTGCAGGTCGGGGGCGAGATCGTCCGGGTGGGTGATGGTCGGGAAAGGCAGCTCCGCCAGCTCGGCGGCATCATAGCCAAACAGGTCACAGATGGCGCGGTTGACCTGCAGCCAGCGGCCGTCCAGCCCTACCAGCGCCATGCCGATGGCCGAATGCTCCATGGCCTGGCGAAAGCGCCGCTCGCTGCCGCGCAGCTCGCTGCGGTCACGCCGGTTCTGCTCCAGCAGGAAGGCAATGCAGATCGGGAACACCATGATCAGCGCGGTCGACAGCTGCACCGACTGCAGCAGGAACGGCTCGTTCGCGCCCAGGCCGAGCGACGCGGTGATCAGCCCCAGCGCCACCGTGCCGCAGATGGCCAGCAACGTCAGCAGGGCAGTGGCAAAGGGATTGGTCAGCAGCGCCGCCAGCACCAGCGGCAGCGCCATCACCACGAACGGCTCGTTGCTCTTATATAGCGCCACGCCGCCCACCGCCAGGCTCAGCAGGAGCAGGCCGGCAAAACGGGGCAGCTGCGCGCGGCGGAAGGTATCCGCGAAACGCTCGCGCGTGATCGATACCATCAGCGGCAGCAACATGACGATGCCCATCGAGTCCGCTGTCCACCAGGTCCACCAGACCGCGCCAAAACCGCTGTGGTAGGCGGTGCTGATGGTGGCGGCGCCGATGGTGGCGCCCACCGCTGGTCCCAGCGTGCTGGCCGCGCCCAGCGTCAGCGCGAAGCGCGCCAGCGGTCCCGGGCGGGATAGCGTCGCGCCGCCGGTCATGGCGCGCACCAGCCACGCCGAAAAGGCAATCTCGGCGACGTTGCCCAGCGCCAGCGCCAGTGCAATGACCGGGCTATCGCCCATGGTCGCGTTGGCCGCCAAGCCTGCCACCAGCATCCCCGCCAGCTGCCAGAGCGCATCGCTGCTGCGCTGGTGCAGCAAGATGCCAAGGCCGAAAGCGTTGGCCAGCCAGAGCATGGCCACGTTTCCGGGGTAGCGCGACACGGCCAGCCCGGCCAGGGCCAGCAGGAAGAAGGCGATGGCGGATAGCGACACACGCTGCCAGCGCGGGTAGGTGGTGGGCAAGGGGCGGACATCCAAATCTGGCGTCATGTGGCGTCAGCCTGAAGCTGCGTTCTCGAAATTGAGGCGATGGGCGGGCGTCGGGCAGGTTGCACGCACGGCCCAGCTTAATGGATCAATATAGCGGCGATACGCCGGAATCACGAGGCGATAAACCCCGCTGTGTTCCCGCTGTTCGGACTAGCGCCGGACGCCGTTTTGCGGTAGGAGAGTGGCCGGCGGCGAGCCGCAACCGGCCCCGGCGGCCGGTCTGCTGCCAAGGCGGACAGGCGCGCTGCCGGTCCAGTCATACAGGCGTTTCAGGCATTGCCCTGCCGAGGAGGGGTATTGGCGCGGATATCGGACCGGCGCGAAACGCGTCCGCCTCGCCAGCCATGGCGGCCCTTGGGCGCGCGGTGACGACGCGACGGCAATTACCCCGCGCGTCATCGCGCGTAGCGCTGCGCGCACCGATGATATGGACAGCTTGCTCACGCACACCAAGGAGAAGACCATGTCCGAATCGGATCGCATCGCCGCACCTGCCAACCTCGCCGCCAACTTCACTGCCTCCGATCTTGCCGCCCTGGCGGATCGCTATCTTGCGGCCTGGAACGAAACCGACGCAGCTCGCCGGCGCGCGCTGATCGTCGGCGCCTGGACCGAGTCCGCCAGCTATGTCGACCCGCTCATGCGCGGTGACGGCCACGCCGGGATCGACGCCATGATCGCCGCCGTCCAGGCGCGCTTTCCGGGTTTTCACTTTACGCGCGTGACGCCGGTCGACGCACACGGCGGCAACCTGCGCTTTACCTGGGAACTGGCGCCTGCGGGTGCGGCAGCCGTGGTGGCCGGCACCGACTTCGCGACCGTGGCGGCGGACGGCCGGCTGCAATGCATGACGGGCTTTATCGACCGCGCGCCGCAAGGCATGGCCTGAGGCCGCCCGGGTGCGGTGCACGGTACCGCACGCGACTGCCCTTTTTGCACTATGCTCACAAGGTTGTACGGCGTGCGCACCGCGGCTGGGGCGCACGCTGCTGACCGGCCGCCGCCGGCGCGGCGCGGCGGATCGAACCGCTGCACCATGCCGGGGGCGGACCAGGGCAAACAGACCCAAGGAGCTCCCCCCATGACCACGCTAGATATCAACGGCAAGCCGTTGCAGGTAGACGTTGATCCTTCCACGCCCCTGCTGTGGGCGTTACGCGACAGCCTTGGCATGACCGGCACCAAGTTCGGCTGTGGCATGGCCGCATGTGGCGCGTGCACCGTGCATGTGAACGGCCAGGCCACGCGCAGTTGCGTGACGCCAGTCTCGGCGGCACAAGGCGCGCGCATCACCACCATCGAAGGCGTCACCGGCGACAAGGTTGGCCGCGCGGTGCTCGACGCCTGGATCAAGCACGATGTGGCGCAGTGCGGCTACTGCCAGAATGGCCAGGTGATGAGCGCCGTCGGGCTGTTGCGCAGCAAGAAGCACCCAAGCGATGCCGATATCGACCAGGCCATGGCCGGTAACCTGTGCCGCTGCGGCACCTACCAGCGCATCCGCGCGGCCATCAAGGACGCGGCGCGCGCGCTGGCTTAAGGGGACGACACCATGCGAATCAGATACCTCGAAGCGCTGGCCGGCGGCAATCGCAGGCACGCGGACGCCGGCGGCGTCGCCGCGCTGGACCGCCGCAGTTTTCTCAAGCTGACCGGCTTTGCCGGCGGCGGCCTGGCGCTCGGCATCTTGCCAGCCCAGGCCGCGCTGGCGCAGGAAGGCGCGGCGCCCAAGGCCCCGCCTTCACCGCCGCAAGCGTTCCTGCTGATCGCGCCGGACAACACCGTCACGGTGGCGGTCAACCGGCTCGAATTCGGCCAGGGCGTGCATACGGCGCTGCCCATGGCGCTGGCGGAAGAGCTCGACGTGGACTGGCGCAACGTGCGCGCCACGCTGGCGCCCGCCGGCGATGCATACAAGGATCCCGCCTTCGGCATGCAGATCACCGGCGGCTCCACCGCGCTCAACCATTCCTTCCAGCAATACCGCGAGCTGGGCGCGCGCGCCCGCGCCATGCTGGTTTCCGCCGCGGCTACCCAGTGGCAGGTCGATCCGGCGAGCTGCCAGGTGGCGCTGGGCGTGGTCACCTCCGGCAGCCATCGCGCCACCTTTGGCGACCTGGCGCAGGCCGCCATGGCGCTGCCGGTGCCGCAGCAGGTAACGCTCAAGAACCCGGCGCAGTTCAAGCTCATCGGCAAGCCCACGCGCCGGCTGGACGCGCGCGGCAAGCTGGAGGGGACCACCGCCTTCGGTATTGACGTGCATCTCAAGAACATGGTGGTGGCCGTGGTGGCACGCCCGCCGCGCTTTGGCGGCAAGGTGAAATCCTTCAACGCCGACAAGGCGCGCGCGATCAAGGGCGTGGCCGACGTGATGCTGGTGCCGGTGGATCGCGGCGGCACCGGCGTGGCGGTGGTGGCCAATGGCTACTGGCCGGCCAAGCAGGCGCGCGACGCGCTGGAGATCGTGTGGGAAGACAGCGGCTCCAGCGTTTCCACCAAGGACCTGTTCGCGCAGTACAGGACGCTGGCCGCGCAACCCGGCACTGTGGCGCTGCAGGCTGACCTGGGCGCCATGTCCGGCGCCGCGCGCACCATCTCGGCGGATTACGAGTTTCCCTATCTTGCGCATGCGCCGATGGAGCCGCTGAACTGCACTTTGCAGGCCGAGGTGTCGGGCAAGGCGGTGCAGAGCGTGAAGGTATGGGTGGGCTCGCAGTTCCAGACCGTGGACCAGGCCGCCATCGGGCGTGTGCTCGGGCTGCCACCGGCCAAGGTCACGCTCAACACCATGATGGCGGGCGGCGGGTTCGGCCGGCGTGCCGTGCCCACCTCCGACTACCTGGTCGAAGCGGCCAACGTGCTGCTGGCCTGGGTCAAGAACGGGCATGACGAACCGCTCAAGGTGATGTGGAGCCGCGAGGACGATATCCGCGGCGGCTACTACCGGCCGCTGCATGTGCACCGCGCGCGCATCGGCACCGATGCGAACGGGCAGGTGCTCGGCTGGCAGCATACCGTGGTCGGGCAGTCCATCCTCTCCGGCACGCCGTTCGAGGCGTTCATGGTCAAGGGCGGCGTGGACTCAACCATGGTCGAAGGCCTGGTGGAGAACGACTACGGCTTCCCGCTGCAACTATCGGTGCATCACCCGCAGGTGGCGGTGCCGGTGCTGTGGTGGCGCTCGGTTGGCAACACGCACACCGCCTTCGTCAAGGAAACGCTGGTCGACGAAGTGGCCGCCAATGCCAGGCAGGATCCGGTGGCGTACCGCCTTGCGCGGCTGGACGCGGGCAAGCACGCGCGCCATCGCGCGGCGCTGCAGCTGGCGGTGGACAAGTCCGGCTACGGCAAGCGCAAGCTGCCCAAGGGCCAGGCCTGGGGCGTGGCGGTGCACGAGTCGTTCGGCACGGTGGTGGCCTATGTGGTGGAGGTGTCGCTGGTGAAAAACGAGCCACATGTGCATCGCGTGACGGCCGGGGTGCATGCCAACCGCGTGGTCAATCCCATGTCGGCCGAGGCACAGGTGCAGGGCGCATGCGTGTTCGGGCTGGCGATGACGCGGCCGGGCTTTGCCATCGAGATCGAAAACGGTGTGGTGAAGAACAGCAACTTCCCCGACTATCCGCCGCCGCGCATCACCGATGCGCCGGTGGTGGACGTGTTCTTCGTGCCATCCGAGGATCCGCCCACCGGCCTGGGCGAGCCGGGCGTGCCAGCCATTGCGCCAGCGGTCGCCAACGCGCTGTTCACGCTCACCGGCAAGCGCCAGCGGCAGTTGCCGTTCGTGTTGGCCTGAGCCCTGAGCCCGGGCGCCGGGCTCAGGGCTCAGGGCTCAGGGCTCAGGGCTCAGGGCTCAGGGCTCAGGGCTCAGGGCTCAGGGCGCACGGTTGTCGCCAGCCGCGCGCCAGGCCTGCGTGAAGCGCAGCAGGTCGTCGGCCGAGGCATCGGTGATGGCCGCGTAGCGCATGCCGTCCGACTCCCAGATCCCCAGCTGGTAGCCTTGGCGCGCCTCGATCTGCGCTGGTGCCTGGCTGTGGCCGGGGTTGAGGGCTGGCTTGCTGTCCGCCGTGCGCGCTGGCAGCACGAACACATCGATGGGGTGCTGGTTGCGGCGGTAGACCAGCACCGCCACCGGCCGCCCGTGCACGTAGTCGAGCCGTCCCCCGACCAGCGGGAAACCTTGCGGCGCGAGTTCCCGTACCGACGGCGCGTAGTCGATCCGGCCATTGAACCAGGGTTTGACGGTGTGGCGGTCCGACGAGGCGACATCGATCGTGTGCCCCGAGATCAGCGCGCGCACATGGCTGCTTACCATCTCGCCTTCCACCGTCGGCCCGGAGCCATCGCTCAGCGCGTACTGGGCCATGCCGATGCCCAGCGTCGCCACCGTCAGCGCGGCCATGGCGGCATTGGCGGCGGGACCCCATTCGAAATAGCGCCGCATCCATTGCCACCATGCGCCACTGTTGCCGGCTGGCGCCGCCGCAGCGCCAGAGCCAGCCGCGGCCTGGGCTGCATCCAGCGCCGTGGTCAGCCGCGCGCGCAGGGCCGGCCCGGCGCGGTGGTAGGGCGCATGCGCGCGCAATACGGTGCGCAGTTCGCGCAGGTGCGCGAGCTGCGCGGTGCAGGCCGTGCATTGCGCCAGGTGCCGTTCAAGGCGCAAGGCATCGCCCGCGCCGAGCTCACCGTCGGCATTGGCCTGCAGCAGCAGGCGGGCGTCATTGCAGTTCATGGCCTGTCTCCCCGGCAGGTTGCGCCGGCGTGGCGTGGACGGCGGTTGCCGCGGCGGCCCTGCCCGTTGCCGGTGCGGTGGACAGGGTGCCTGCCGCGCCAAGGTCGGCGCCGCCCTGGGTGCCGATGCCGCACTTGCCCTCCGCGCGCAAGTCGAGCACTGCCGCCGCCAGCAGCTTGCGCGCGCGTGCCAGCCGCGACATCACGGTACCCAGCGGGATTTCCGCGATGACGGCGATGTCGCGATAAGGCAGGTCCTCCAGCTCACGCAGCACCAGGACTTCCCGAAAGGCCAGCGGCAGGCGCTCCAGCGCCACATGCAGCAGCCGGACATCCTCGGCGCGCAGCAGCCATTGCTCAGGGCTGTCGCCGTGACTATCCTGCCAGCCGGGCAGCGGCTCGCCATCGAAATGCCCATCGTCGTAGCCAGCGCTCTCGGCCTGGCCCGGCTGGCGCCGCTTGCGCCAGGTGGTGAACCACGTGTTGCGCACGATCGCCAGCAGCCACGCGCGCGGCTGATCGCCCCGGAAGCTTTCAAAAAAGCAGAAGGCCCGCAGGCAGGCTTCCTGCACCACGTCATCCGCCTCCACGGGGCTGCCCGACAGCCAGCGGGCCAGGTTGTAGGCGGCGTCGAGGTGCGGAAGCACCAGATCGTCGAAACGGCGGCGCTGGTCGGCAGCGTTCACGTCACTCCTTTGGCTCGGTGCCCGGGTTGGACGCATCGCGCGCCATCCCCGTTCATTCCGTCTCTGCCGCGTATACCGGGAATGCATTGAGTTTATTCCCGATTCTCACCACCACCACGTAAAAAAATTATCGCCAGCAACGGGAATAAACGCGCCTGCGCGCCGGTATGACAGGCAGGTCCACAGCAACCAGATCAAACCGATCGATCCGATCGATCCGATGGAGCTCAATATGAAGCGAGCATGGAAGCGGCGCGATTTTCTCGGGCTTGCCGCGTGCGCCGGCGGCGCGGTGTTTGTGTCGGCATTGCCAGGATGGGCCGCCGGACGCGACGAAGCGTTCTACTTTGTCCAACTCTCGGACGCGCACTGGGGCTTCCAGGGCCCGCCCAATCCCGACGCGCGCGGGACCTTGCCCAAGGCGGTGGCAGCGGTCAACGCACTGGCCGAGCCGCCGGATTTCCTGATGTTCACCGGTGACCTTACCCACACGACCGATGACCCCGCCGAGCGCCGCCGGCGCATGCGCGAGTTCCAGTCGATCATCGCCGCGCTCAAGGTGCCGGTTGTGCACCTGATGCCGGGCGAACACGACGCCAGCCTGGACCAGGGCGAGGCCTATCGCGAACTGTTCGGGCCCACGCACTATGTGTTCGACCACAAGGGCGTGCACTTCATCGTGCTGGACAACGTGTCCGATCCTGCCGGGCGGGTGGGCGCGGCGCAACTCGACTGGCTTGCCGCGGATCTTGCGCAGCAGCCGCAGTCCGCGCGCATCGTGGTGTTCACGCACCGTCCGCTGTTCGACCTGTATCCGCAGTGGGACTGGGCTACCCGGGACGGCGCACAGGTCATCGAGCGGCTGATGCCGCATCCCAACGTGACGGTGTTTTATGGGCACATCCACCAGGAGCATCACCACATGACCGGGCATATCGCGCACCACGCGGCGCGCTCGCTGATCTACCCGTTGCCGGCGGCGGGGTCGCAGCCGCAGCGCTTGCCGGTGCCGTGGGATCCGGCGCAGCCCTATCGGGGATTGGGCTGGCGGGAAGTGGAAGCGGGCAGGGCGTCGGGGGATGTCGGGATCGAGGAGAAGCCTGTCAATGGTTGAGCAGATCGTGCCACGCCGCTTTGAACGGCTTTGAGCTGCTTTGAACTCGCTATCAGGAGTTGGTCATGTCAGTCATCGGACGGGAAGGAATCAGCCGCAGGCGGGCGCTGTGCTGCCTGCTGGCGCTGGCGGGCGGGACGCCACTGTTGCAAAGCGCTGCCGCTGCGCCGCGGGTGATCAAGGTGCATGCGCGCAAGTTTGTCTTCACGCCAAACCGGATTGCGCTGCGGGTCGGAGAGCCGGTGGTGTTCGAGCTGACCGCGCAGGATGTGATCATGGGGTTTAGCGTGCCGGATCTCGGCATTCGGGAGGATTTGCCGCCCGGCAAGGTCGTGCGGGTTTCGGCCTTGCCCAAGGTGGCTGGCAGTTTTGGGTTCTTGTGCGATATTTTTTGTGGGTCGGGGCACGAGACGATGAACGGGGTGATTGAAGTTAGTTAGTTAGTTAGTTCGTTTGTTTGTTTGTTTGTTTGTTGCAACTGCAACTGATTAACGTCAAGGTCAAAGGCAACTGCAACTGCAGTTTCACCACCCCTGCGGGGCGGCGACCTACTTTCTTGTCTTGCCAAGAAAGTAGGCAAAGAAGGCGCGCCGGATGGGGCGACTACCCCCTCGGGCTTCGACGAAAAGAGCGGCCGGGACCCAAACTCGCATCGCCTTAAGGCGATACTCAGACATGGGTCCCTCTTTTCCGCTCTTTTCGCCGAATCCCGAGGCGCCCCATACGGCCTCTGAACACCTCCACGGCTCGCTTCGCATCGCCGTGGGTGTTTCCCGCCCCTTCGGGCGGGAAACACGGCTATCACAGTTGGTTGATCTTGCCGCTGGTTGGCTCCCCTCTCCCACTTGTGGGAGAGGGGCCGGGGGAGAGGGCGGGCGCTCGCAAGAGCGCGAGATCTCATTGACCGTGCCTCAATCCCCCTCTCCGGACGCCAGCACCTGCTGGCTCTCGCGTTTGGCCTCCGTGCCGCTCGCGTGCTCACGCCCCTCGCGCCGTGCCTGCCGCCGTTCCTTGCGGTTCATATACCAATAGTGCGCGCGATCCAGGTAGAGATACACCACGGGCGTGGTGAACAGCGTCAGCGCTTGCGACAGCACCAGTCCCCCCACCATCGCAAAGCCCAATGGCCGCCGCAGCTCCGAGCCAGCGCCATGCCCGAGCATCAGCGGCAGTCCGGACAACAGCGCGCACATGGTGGTCATCATGATCGGACGGAAGCGCAGCAGGCACGCCTGGTAGATGGCTTCCTCCGGTTTCATGCCGTGGTCGCGCTCGGCGGTGAGCGCGAAGTCGACCATCATGATGCCGTTTTTCTTGACGATGCCGATCAGCAAGATGATGCCGATCAGCGCGATCACGCTGAGGTCATAGCCGCCGGCCAGCAGGATCAGCAGCGCGCCCACGCCGGCAGACGGCAGGGTGGAGAGGATGGTGAGCGGGTGGATGTAGCTTTCGTACAGCAGCCCCAGCACGATATACACGGCGACCAGCGCGGCGGCGATCAGGTAGGGCTGCGAGGCAAGCGAGGCGCCGAAAGCCTGTGCCGTGCCTTGGAACGAGCCGGAGAGTGTCTGCGGGCGGCCCATGCCGGACAGCGTGCTGTTGATGGCCTTGACGGCATCGCCCAGCGCCACGCCCTTGGCCAGGTTGAATGAGATCGTGACGGCCGGGAACTGCCCCTGGTGGCTGATCGACAGGTAGGCGGTGCTGTCGGTGTCGATCTTGACGAAGGTGGACAGCGGCACTTGCTCGCCGGTCAGCGGCGAGGTCACATACAGCTTGCTGAACAAGCGCGGGTCGTCCTGCAGCGCGGGCGTGGCTTCCAGGATCACGTGGTAGCTGTTGATCTGGGTGAAGTACTGCGCGACCTGGCGCTGCCCGATCGCGTCATAGAGCGTGGAGTCGATCAGCGCGGGCGTGATGCCGAAGCTCGATGCGCGCGCGCGGTCGATGGTCAGGCGCGCCGCTGCCGCGGCGTTCTGCTGGTCGGACGCCACGTCAGCGAGCTGGGGCAGGGCGCGCAGGCGCTCCAGGATGCGCGGCGCCCACTGGTTGAGCTCGTCCAGGTTGGAGTCCATCAGCGTGTACTGGTATTGCGTGCGCGACAGCCGCCCGCCCACGTTGATGTCCTGCCCGGCCTGCAGGAACAGGTTGGCGCCCTGCACCTGCGCCAGCTTGGGCCGCAGCCGCGCGATCACTTCGTCGGCGCTGACGGTGCGGCCCGCGTCCTTGGGTTTCAGGCTGATGAAGAAGTTGCCGGTGTTGAGCGTATTCTGCCCGCCGGTCATGCCCACCGCGGCGACATCGGGGTCGGCACGCACGATATCGGCAAGCTGCACCATGCGCGCGTTCATCGACTTGAACGATGCGTCCTGCGCGGACTCCGCGATGCCAAACATAAAGCCGGTGTCCTGCTGCGGGAAGAAGCCCTTGGGTATGTAGATGAACAGCGCCACCGTGGTGGCGACCGTGGCGATGAACACGCACAGGGTGAAGAACTGGTGGCGCATCACCACGTCCAGTCCGCGCTTGTAGCTCGCCAGCATGGCGTCGAAGCCATGCTCGAACCACTGGTAGATGCGGCCGTGATGATGGCCGCGCGGCGGGGTCAGGTAGCGCGAGCACAGCATCGGCGTGAGCGTCAGCGAGACCAGCACCGATACCACGATGGTGAGCGTGACTGTCACGGCGAACTCGCGGAACAGCCGCCCCACGATGCCGCCCATTAACAGCAGCGGTATGAACACCGCCACCAGCGAGACCGAGATCGACACGATGGTGAAGCTGATTTCGGCGGCGCCCTTGAGCGCGGCTTCCATGGGCTCCATGCCGTCTTCCACGTGGCGGTAGATGTTCTCCAGCATCACGATGGCATCATCCACCACGAACCCCACCGCAATGGTGAGCGCCATCAGCGACAGGTTGTCGCGGCTGTAGCCCAGCAGGTACATGCCGCCGGCGGTGCCCATCAGCGCCAGCGGCACGGTCACACTGGGAATCACCGTGGCGGCCACATTGCGCAGGAACACGAAGATGATCATCACCACCAGCGCGATGGTGAGCATCAGCGTGAACTCCACATCGGCCACCGAGGCGCGGATGGTCTGGGTGCGGTCGGCCAGTGTGTTGACGTTGACGGTGGGCGGGATCGCGGCCTGCAGGCGCGGCAGCGCGGCGCGGATGCGGTCCACGGTCTCGATCACGTTGGCGCCCGGCTGCTTGGTGATGGCCAGGATGATGGCGCGCCCGTTGTGAAAGGTGTTGTCCGCCGGCGCGGCGGCGCCGGCAAAGCCCCAGCCGGCCAGCTTGGCGTTCTCCGGCCCGTCCACCGCCACGCCGACATCGCGCACACGCACCGGCGCGCCGTTGCGGTAGGCCAGCACCATGTCGTTCCACGCCGCCGCCTTGGTGACCTGGTCGTTGGTGTAGACGTTGAAGGCCTTGGTGGCGCCATCGGTGCTGCCGGTGGGCTGGTTGACCGTGGTGGCGGCAATCACGCCGCGCAGGTCTTCCAGGCTCATGCCCATGGCCGAGAGCTTCTGCGGATCCACCTGGATGCGCACCGACGGCTTTTGCTGGCCGCCGATGTTGACCAGCCCGACGCCGGAGATCTGCGAGATCTGCTGCGCCAGCACATTGTCGGCGAAGTCGTTGACCTCGGTCAGCGGCAGCGTGTCGGACTGCACCGCCAGCACCAGGATCGGCGAATCGGCCGGGTTGATCTTGCGGAAGGTGGGGGGCGTGGGCAGGTTGCTGGGCAACTGGCCGCTGGCGGCGTTGACGGCGGCCTGCACGTCCACGGCGGCGGCATCGATGCTGCGGTTGAGGTCGAACTGCAGCGTGATCTGGGCGTTGCCCTGCGCGCTGGTCGACGTCATCTGCGTGAGCCCGGCGATCAGCGAGAACTGCCGCTCCAGCGGCTGCGCCACGTTCGACGCCATGGTCTCCGGGCTGGCGCCGGGCAAGTTCGCCGACACCTGGATGGTGGGGAAATCCACCTGCGGCAGCGGCGCGATAGGCAGCAGCGGCCACGCGGCCACGCCGACCAGCAGCACGGCCAGCGCCAGCAGCGAGGTGCCGATCGGGCGCTTGATGAAGGTCGCGGAAATGCTCATGGCCGTGCGTTCCCGGCGCGGTTTGCCGGGGCTGCGGCGGCAGGCGCGGAGGCGGGCGCTGCGCCGGCATCCGCTATGGTGGTGGCCGCGGTCGTCTCGTTCACGCGGGTGCCGGGCTTGAGCTTGTACTGCCCGTCCACCACGACCCGCTCGTCGACCGCCAGCCCCTTGGCCACGACGGCCTTGGCGTCCTGGGTCTCCGCCACCTCGATTGCCCGGGACGCAACCGTATGGTCCGCCTGCACCACATAGACATAGGTGCCGGTCTGGCCGCGTTGCACGGCGGCGGCCGGGATGGTCAGCGCCTGGTCGCGCTCGCCGAGCACCAGCCGCGCATTGACGTACTGGCCGGGCCACAGCGTGTGCGAGGAATTGGGAAAACGCCCTTTCAGCTGGATGGTGCCGGAGGTGGTGTCGATGGTGTTGTTGAGCAGGATCAGCTTGCCTTGTCCCAGCAACTGGCCGCTGGCGCGCTCGCTGGCCTCGACCGCGAGCGGCGCGCCGCTGGCCTGCATGGCGCGATTGATGCGCTGGAATTCGCCGTCGGGCAGCGTGAATACCACGTCGATCGGGTCGATCTGGCGGATCACCACCAGGCCGTTGGCGTCGGCGGCGTGGACGATATTGCCCGGGTCGACCAGGCGCGCGCCAACGCGCCCGGACAGCGGCGCGGTGATGGTGGTGTAGTCGAGCTGCACGCGAGCGACGTTGACCAGCGCTTCGTCGGTCTTCACCGCGGCGGCTAGCTGCGCTACCTGCGCGCGCTGGGTATCCAGCGTTTGCTGCGTGGTGGCGTTTTCCTTGATGAGGCCCTCGTAGCGTTGCAGGTCGAGGCGCGCATTGGCTAGCTGCGCTTCGTCACGCGACTTTTGCGCCATGGCTTGCTGCAGCTGCGCCTGGAACGTGCGCGGGTCGATCTGCGCCAGCAACTGCCCGGCCTTGACGTCCTCGCCTTCGACAAAGCCGACGCGGTCGAGCTGGCCGTCCACGCGTGGCTTGACCGTCACCGTGGCCATCGCCTGCACCGTGCCGACGCCAGCCAGGCCGATCGGCACGTCCTCGCGCTTGACCTGTGCGCTGGTCACGGATACTGGCGACGCTGGCGGCGCTGCCCCGCGCGGCGCCACCATGCGCTTGAGCGGGCCGGCGGCGAACCACGCCAGGGCTGCCAGCATGAGCACGGCCAGGCCGATCAGGACGGGGTTGCGGCGGGAGAACTGGGTCGCCATGGATTGCCTTGGAAGTGGTCTGCCGATGTGGATCGGGGAATCAGGGAATCAGGGAATCAAGAGATCAGGGTTGCGCCAGCGCGTCGCTTTGCCAGCCGCCGCCGATCGCCTTGACCAGCGCCACGCTGGCTGCAAGCTCCCGGCCGCGCAACTGGATCGCGGTCCGTTCGTTAGACAAGGAAAGGGCCTGTGCCGTTACCACCGAGAGGTAGGAAGCGGTGCCAGCGCGGTATTGCGCCAGGCTCACGCGCTCCGCCACGCGGGCGGCATCCACCGCATGGTCCTGCACCACCACTTCCTGGTCGAGCACACGCAGCGCCGAGAGGTTGTCTTCCACCTCCTGCATGCCGCTGAGCACGGTTTGCCGGTACGCCGCGACCGCCCCGTCGTAGGCCGCCACGGCCTGGTCGTTTTGCGCGTTGCGCAGCCCGCCGTCGAAGATGGTGCCGGCCAGCGTCGCGCCCAGCGACCACACCCGGCCGGGCGGCCCGAACCAGTTGGCCAGGCTGCCGCTGCTGGCGCCGCCCACCGCGGAGAGCACCAGCGACGGGAAGTACGCAGCGCGCGCCACGCCGATATTGGCATTGGCCGCCGCCATGCGGCGCTCGGCCGCCGAGATGTCGGGGCGGCGCTCCAGCAGCGCCGAAGGCAGCCCCGGTGGCACAGCCAGCGGGCGCATCGAAAACGCCTCTGGCGCCAGCGTGAACTCGGCGGGCGCGCGCCCCAGCAGCACGGCGATGGCATGCTCCAGCTGGTTGCGCTGCACGTCGAGGTCGATCGCCTGCGCTTGCGCTGCGTTCAGCGTGACCTGCGCCAGCGCCACGTCGCCCGCGGTGGCCACTCCCGCGCGGAACTGGCTCTGGGTCAGCTTGAGGGAGTCCTCGTAGGCGGCCAGCGTGCGCGCATAGAGCGTCTTGAGTACATCGGTGACGCGCAACTGGATATAGTCCTGCACCAGCTCGCCCTGGATCGTCAGGCGCGCGGCGGCGAGGTCGGCGGCACTGGCCTGCGCGTTGTCGCGGGCCGCTTCGATGCTGCGCCGCACTTGGCCCCACAGGTCGATCTCCCAGCTGGCATCGAGGTTGGCCGAATGGGTGTTGGACACAGTCTGGATGCCCAGCGTGCTGGTGCGCGCGCGCCCCACTCCCACGCCAGCGCCGAGCGTGGGATACAAGCCGGCCCGCGCCGCCTGCGCCAGCGCGCGGGATTGCCGGTACTGGGCCTCGGCCTGGCGCAGGCTCTGGTTGGCTGCGTTGGCTTGCCCCACCAGCTCATTCAGGCGGGCATCGTCGAAGCCCGCCCACCACGCCTGTGTCAGATCCACCGGACGGGGCTCGGCGACCTTCCATTGGTGATCGTCCGGCACGGCCTCGCGATACGCGGCGGGGGTCTCGACCGGGGGGCGCTGATAGTCCGGCCCGACCGCGCAGCCGCCCACCCAGGCAGACGCCAGGGCGATGCAGAGCAGGCGCGGCGAGACCAAACGCGCGGCGTTCATGAGGGCGAGAAGCAAGCGATAGTCATGAAGGGCTTTTGTGAGGCGATGCCATTGTTTGTCGTTTCCTGCTCGGGCTGGCGGGTTGGTTTCCGCGCGCACGCACGCCGCCTGAGCGGCGTCGCGCGGGCGGGTCTTATGGCAAGGATAGTGCGGCGCGGGAATGTGTGAAACGCGCTGCGCATTACTGAATATTTCACTCGCTTACGCCGATGCGCCGGGCGGCGCCACGGCTTGCACCGCCAAGTGAAGCGCGAAATACACCCACGGATGCGGCAAGCGGCGGGCGCGCGTGCCTGTTACGGTATCTTGCAGCGGGTGGATGTCGGGTGGATGCCGGCTTGTGCAGCGCGGCAAAAGGCGAGCCAGCATCAGCGCCGCAGAGGACGCCACGGCGCCGCGCGAGCGGCCACGGGCGGGCTGCCGCAGCCTGTTGTAATCTTGTGTAATTGTGCGCCAGCGAGCCCCGGCGGGTTGCATTTGCTGCGCCTGCCGCGTAGAAAGTAGGTGTCAGGCGGCCGCGGCGGAAGGACTGCGGCAATCCGCACGGCCGGCTGACGCATATATCGACATGACATCTGGACGACGAGCGGGAAGGCGTGGCCATGGAGACCGATCAAGAAAGCACACTGACGTACGCGCTGCTGACCGTGCCAGCGCGTGCCGCCATCTGCCGCGCGCTGCTGGAGGCGGGCGAAGCCGGCATGCCGGCGTTCGACCTGGCCGGCGTCGCAGGGCTGAGCCTGCCGCGCGCCAGTCACCATTTCAATGAGCTGATGCAGGCCGATGTGCTGGCGCTGGTCGTGCGTGACCGGCAGGTGATCTATGTGCTCAAGGCCCGCCGCGCGGTGAGCCTGGCGCTGGAGTATCTCGACAGCAGCGGGCTGTAACAGTCCAGCGGCCAGCATGGCTGCAGCCAGCGGCTGCTAAAATGCGCCCCTGCGCGCCAAGGGCCTCCTGTTGTCCAGGTGGCCCTTTTCGTTTTGACGTTTCCCCAGCACGAAGTCTCCCACCCATGTCAGCCCTGGAACGTTTGTTTGTTGCCCTGGAAGAGCACGGTTGGGCCGTGTCCGACGACCTCATCGACACCACGCTGGCGGCGCGGCTGCATGCCGAGAGCCGCGCGGCGTGGCAGGCCGGCCTGTTCCATCCGGCCCGCATCGGGCGGGGCGAAGCCACCGCCCGCGACGCGGGCATTCGCGGCGATTCGATCCTGTGGCTCGACGACGCGCCCGCCGGCGCGGCCAGGGCGGATTTCCAGGCCTGGGCTGCGGGTTTGCGCGAGGCCTTGAACGAGCGCTACTTCCTGGGCTTGAAGCGCGAGGAATTCCACTTCTCGCACTATCCGGTCGGCACCGCCTACAAGAAGCACGTGGACCAGCATCGCGCGACACTGCATCGCAAGATTTCGCTGGTGTTCTACCTCAATCCTGAATGGAGCGAGCGCGATGGCGGCGAGCTCGCGCTCTACGGACAGGACGACGGCGCCACCGAGTTGCACCGCGTGCTGCCGCGGCGCGCGCGGCTGGTCGTGTTTCGCAGCGACCTGGTTCCGCACGAAGTATTACCCTGCCACAAGACGCGCTGGGCACTCACCGGCTGGTTCCGTACCGATCAGGCCTGAACCGCCCGAGCGGCATCAGCAGCGTAACCAGCACCCCGGGGAAAAGGCATGAGCACACGACCGAAGCCGCACGAAGACGACACCGCCGCTGGACAGTTTTCGGCCGAGCTCGAAGCACTGCTCCGGTCGCATGCCATGCGGCGGCAACTGGTCAAGGGCGAGGTGCTGTTTACCTACGGCTCCAACCCGGACGCGCTCTTCTGCGTCGAACGCGGCGCCATCAAGGTCAGCAGCACGGCGCAGAACGGGCGCGAGGCCGTGGTCAGCCTGCTGGAGCCCGGGCAGTGGTTCGGGGAGGTCTCGCTCTTCATCGACGCGCATCGCGTGTACGACACATGCGCCGCAGAGGCTAGCGAACTATTGGTGATTCCCGCCGCCACCTTCCATACGCTCGTCGCGCGCGAGCCGCGCTGGCTGATGGAGTTCACGCAACTGATCTGCCGGCGCTACCGCAGCGCACTGGAGTGGATCGACGAGGTGATCCTGATGCCGTTTCCGGTGCGGCTGGCGCGGCGCCTGCTTGCCGTCGAGCATGCGCACGCGCTGTCCACCCACGGCATGCCGGGTGTGCGGACATCCGGTGCCCCCGCCGCGCTCAAGCTCTCCCAGGAAGACCTGGGCCATATGCTTGGCGTGTCCCGCCAGAGCGTCAACCGGCAGCTCAAGGACTGGGAGAAGCAGGGCGTGCTGCGCCTGGAATACGGGCGCCTGACGTTATCCGACAAGGCGGCGCTGCAGGCCATCGCCAGCGAGTCCGCGCCTGGCACGTAGTGGGAGCTTGCGCTTCGTCGCAAGACTGAAATAACCGGCGGCTAAGATCGTGGCGGGGCCGGCCGATACTTTTCCCTTCGCGGGGATGGCAGGTTTTTTGACGAAATCCGTGTCTGCACGGCCCCGTCCCGATTGGCGGCGATGGCTGCTTCCTCCCCTTCCTCTGCTTCCTCCCTTTCGCGCCGCTTGTCAAAATAAACGATATATACTGTTTTGATACCACTGCGATCAAAACAGGAGGATGCATGGCAACGGTTTCGAATGGGCGCACGCGTGCGCCCGCGCCAGCCGCGGCGCAGAAAAGGGCAGCCACCGCAGTGAAGCGGCCGGTCACGCGCGCCAGTAAGACGGAGACGGCAGGCAAGGCTGCCAAGGCTGAAGCGGTCAAGACCGTGGCTGCCGCACCGAAAGCCGAGAAAGCAGAGAAGACTGAGAAGGCACAGAAGCCTGCCAAGGCCAAGGTCGTGCGCGACAGCTTCACCATGCCGGAGTGGGACTATGCCAAGCTGGCGGAACTCAAGCGGCGCTGCCTGAACGGCGGCGCGCACGTGAAGAAGAGTGAGTTGCTGCGGGCCGGGCTCAAGATGCTGGAGTCGCTGCCGGAGCGGCAATTGCTGGCCGTCGTGGCTCAGGTCGAGACCGTCAAGACGGGCCGGCCCGCCAAGCGCAAGGCGCGCGATGCGGCTTCCGGGCAGTAAAGCTGCGGCGTATATTGCGTGGCCCCCGGACGTATTCCGTCCAGGGGCGCGCCGTATTTTGCGGGTTTCGTGAATAGTTGATGACAGCCTCAACCATCCGCCGATTCGGTCGTTAAGATGGGCAGGGCTTACCAATCCTGAAGCCGGACCGGCAGGGCGCTGCCTTGCTGGTCCTTCGCTTTTCAGAGCCTTCACCGTTTCTTGCCGGCGCCATCGTCATCCGCAGAATGAGTCTCTTCAGGCCGTCTTTCTGGTGCCCGTTTTCTGTGTTCGCCGTCGTCACGGTGCCGCTGGCCGAGCCGCCGCGGGAACGGCCTCCGGGCGATACGTCCGCGCGCGGTGAAGCGAATCCAGATGCGCGGCGGGACCTCCTCACGGTGCCCACGCCTGCGGTCCGCTAGCCTGGCGGCAGCGGCCCTGCCAAGGCTTTTTTTGTTGCGCCGCAAGGCAACTCATAACCCGCTATATATCTGGAAAAGGCTCGCAAAGTGCCTATAATTATGGTGCGTTGCACCAATTCGTCTGCTGCCATCCTACACCCTGCTGTGCAGGATGGAACCATGCCCCCTGTCAACCTGAGGTAAATCCATGTTGCCGTGTGAGCGATGCAAGCGCCAGGCCGGCAGGCCAGGACACCTGCCGCCGCACGAGGATCTGGAGGCCGCGGGCGTCAATGCGCGGGCCCAGGACGGCGCCGCCTATGCCTACCGCTGCCGCCAGTGCGGCTGCACGCTGGTGCTGCGTAGTCCCAGCCGGGAAGTGCCTGACTACTGGGCTCTGGAAGGCTGGGCGCCTTCCGCCTGAAGTTGGCGGGATACCGGCCCGTGCCCGGCGTGCCCGTTATTGTTCCCGCCACACCGCCGTGCCATCATTGCCTAGCCGCCTGTGACTTGCCTGGCCGCGCTGAATCCGACACCTCCCAAACGTAACGTCAGTAACGTCAGCAAATTCCCCGGATGGATTGGAGCGATATCAAGATCTTCCTGGCGATCGCCCGCGCCGGCACCCTGGGCGGCGCCGCGCGCGCGATCGGGCAGACCCAGCCGACCATGGGGCGCAGGCTGAAGGCGCTGGAGGATGCCGTCGGGCATGCCTTGTTCCAGCGCACCAGCGACGGCTACGTGCTGACCGATGAAGGGGCTGCCGTGCTCGCCCACGCGCAGCGTATCGAGGCAGAGGCGATTGCTTTCGAGCGCCAGCTGTCCGGCCAGGCAGGGGAGCTGGACGGCACGCTGCGGATCTCCTCGTCCGACTGGTTTGGCGTGCATATGCTGACCCCGGTGATCGCGGACTTTATCCGCGCCCATCCACGCGTCGCGGTGGAACTGGTCACCGATGCGCGCTTGCTCAGCCTGGCACGCCGCGAGGCGGACCTGGTCTTTCGCATCCGCGCGTTCGACGAGGCCGATATCGTGCAGCGCAAGCTGATGCACATGGACTACGCGCTCTACTCGGCGCCCGGCGTGGCACCGCCGCGCGCGGGCGATGGCGAGGGCCATGCCCTGCTGACGCTGGATGCGGGCTTCGCGGACCTGCCCGACGTGGCCTGGATGCGCAAGCAGCTGCCGAACGCCCGGGTGGCATTCGGCAGCAACAGCCGCGAGGCGCAGGCCAAGCTGTGCGCGGCCGGCGCGGGGCTGGCTGTCCTGCCCTGCGCGCTGGCCGAGCGCCTGGGCGGGCTGCAGGCCATCGAATTGGGCGAGGCGCCACCGGGGCGCGACGTCTGGGTGGGCTATCACCGCGACCTGCGCCGCCTGCGGCGGCTGCGCGCCTTCCTGGATGCAACCATCGAGCGCCTGGGCAATAGCGCAGACGCTTAGTCCCCGGCAATCTCCACCACTAGCTTGCCCTTGGCTGTGCCTGTCTCGATGGCGCGATGCGCATCGATGGCGCTGTCGAGCGTGAAGTGCCGCGCATCGAGCCGCACGAAGAGCTTGCCCGCATCGGCCAGCCGCGCCGCTTCGCGCAGGATCTCGCCGTGGCGCGCGCGGCCCTTGCCGGTGAGCATTGGCATCAGCGTGAACACGCCCGAATACGTGGCTGCGCGAAACGATAGCGGCGCCAGCGCGTGCACGCCCCAGCCAAGGCAGCTCACCACATGGCCGCCATAGGTGCGCGCCGCGAGGAACGCATTGTCCAGCACCGAGCCGCCCACCGTGTCGTAGACCACGTCGAAGCCCTCGCCCGCAGTGTATTGGTCGACATACTGCGCGACTGATGTCGCGGCATGGTCGATCGCGGTGGCGCCATAGCCTTCGATGATCGCCTTCTGCGCGGCCGAGCCCGTGGCATATACCTGCGCCCCAAGCGCGTGGGCGATCTGCACCGCGATATGCCCCACGCCGCCGGCGCCGCCATGCACCAGCACCTTCTGGCCAGGCTGCACGCGCGCCCGGTCGACCAGGCCTTCCCACGCGGTGATGAACACCAGCGGCAACGCGGCGGCTTCGCGCATCGACAGCGCGGCGGGCTTGCGCGCGAGCAGGTCGGCATCGACTGCCGCGTACTGCGCTAGCGATCCTTGCAGGCCACCCACGCCACCGGTCATGCCATAGACCTCGTCGCCGGGCGCGAAGGCCGTCACGCCCGCGCCCACGGCTTCGACCACGCCGGCCAGGTCCAGCCCCAGCACGGCGGGCAAGGGGTGGCGGGCGTGCCCCGCCTGGCCGGCGCGGATCTTGGTGTCGAGCGGGTTGACGCCGCTGGCCAGGATGCGCACCAGTACCTGGCCGGGGCCGGCCACTGGCCTGGGAAGCTGGACGGGCGTGAACGGCGCGCCCGCGGATTCGACGATGAGGGCCTGCATGGTGGGGTGGGACATGATGCGCTCCGGATGGGTTGGCGATGAACTAGCGAGGGGTTTGAGACGGGTTGGTGTGACCATTCTTGGCCAGGCCGGCGCGCTCGTAAATCAACGCTTCTGTACTCTTGCCATGCAGTTTTGAATGGGGTGGCTTCTTGTCACGTCGCCGTGGATGTGGGTGACGTTGAGCATTGCGCAGCAGGCGAAAGTGCCGCAGGCAACACCACGGGTGGTATACGATGATCCGACCCGGAGACATTGGGCTGGTGATTCATGGGTAACTTTCATGTCGGCGAAATCCGTCCGGATTCCATCAGGACGCGAATAAAGATTTCGCCGCGCGGCCAGGCTCCATAACGATTTTCACAATTCCAGGGTAAACACGTATCAAGTCGTTGACTTGAAAACGCTACCCCCCGTCCCTATAATTAGCACTCGTTGGGCATGAGTGCTAACAGACCTCTCCCAGCGTACTAATTCTGCTGGCCGTCAGTGCTGGCGGTCATTTTTGTGAACCTGAAATCACTTTTTGTACCAAGGAGTCCGTATGAATCTGCGTCCTTTGCACGACCGCGTGATCGTGAAGCGTCTGGACAATGAAACCAAGACCGCTTCCGGCATCGTGATTCCCGACAACGCTGCCGAAAAGCCTGATCAAGGTGAAGTGCTCGCCGTGGGCCCCGGCAAGAAGGACGACAAGGGCGCTTCGATCGTCCTCGACGTCAAGGTGGGTGACCGCGTGCTGTTCGGCAAGTATGCCGGCCAGGCCGTGAAGGTGGATGGCCAGGAACTGCTGGTCATGCGCGAAGAAGACATCATGGCTGTGGTGAACAAGTAATCCACGCACCCCATTCGTACAGATTTAGGAGATTCAGAACATGGCAGCTAAAGACGTAGTATTCGGCGACGCCGCCCGTGCCAAGATGGTCGAAGGCGTGAACATCCTCGCCAACGCAGTCAAGGTTACCCTGGGCCCGAAGGGTCGTAACGTGGTGCTGGAGCGCAGCTTCGGCGGCCCGACCGTGACCAAGGACGGCGTGTCCGTGGCCAAGGAAATCGAGCTGAAGGACAAGCTGCAGAACATGGGCGCGCAAATGGTCAAGGAAGTGGCTTCCAAGACCAGCGACAACGCCGGTGACGGTACCACCACCGCAACCGTGCTGGCCCAGTCGATCGTGCGCGAAGGCATGAAGTATGTTGCCGCCGGCATGAACCCGATGGACCTGAAGCGCGGCATCGACAAGGCTGTGGTGAACGCGGTTGAAGAGCTGAAGAAGCTGACCAAGACCACCACCACCAGCAAGGAAATCGCGCAAGTTGGCTCGATCTCGGCCAACAGCGACGAAGTGATCGGCAAGCTGATCGCTGAAGCGATGGACAAGGTTGGCAAGGAAGGCGTGATCACCGTGGAAGACGGCAAGTCGCTGGCCGACGAGCTGGAAGTCGTGGAAGGCATGCAGTTCGACCGCGGCTACCTGTCGCCGTACTTCATCAACAACCCGGAAAAGCAAGTTGTCGCCCTGGACAACCCGTTCGTCCTGCTGTTCGACAAGAAGATCTCGAACATCCGTGACCTGCTGCCGGTGCTGGAACAAGTGGCAAAGTCGGGCCGCCCGCTGCTGATCATCGCTGAAGACGTCGAAGGCGAAGCCCTGGCGACCCTGGTGGTGAACAACATCCGTGGCATCCTGAAGACCGCTGCTGTCAAGGCTCCGGGCTTCGGCGACCGCCGCAAGGCCATGCTGGAAGACATCGCCATCCTGACCGGCGGTGCAGTGATCGCTGAAGAAATCGGCCTGACGCTGGAAAAGGCAACCCTGCAAGAACTGGGTCAAGCCAAGCGCATCGAAATCGGCAAGGAAAACACCATCATCATCGACGGCCACGGCGACGCAGCCTCGATCGAAGCACGCGTGAAGCAAATCCGTGCCCAGATCGAAGAAGCGACCTCGGACTACGACCGTGAAAAGCTGCAAGAACGCGTGGCCAAGCTGGCTGGCGGCGTTGCAGTGATCAAGGTTGGTGCAGCCACCGAAGTCGAAATGAAGGAAAAGAAGGCACGTGTGGAAGATGCACTGCACGCAACCCGTGCAGCCGTGGAAGAAGGCATTGTCCCCGGCGGCGGTGTGGCCCTGCTGCGCGCTCGCGCTGCCATCGCTAACCTGACCGGCGACAACGCTGACCAGAACGCTGGCATCAAGATCGTGCTGCGCGCCATGGAAGAGCCGCTGCGTCAGATCGTGCTGAACGCTGGCGAAGAAGCTTCGGTCGTCGTGGCCAAGGTTATCGCAGGCAACGGCAACTACGGCTACAACGCCGCCACCGGCGAGTACGGTGACCTGGTGGAAATGGGCGTGCTGGACCCGACCAAGGTGACCCGCACCGCGTTGCAGAACGCTGCTTCGGTCGCATCGCTGATGCTGACCACCGACTGCGCTGTTGCCGAACTGCCGAAGGATGACTCGGCTCCGGCAATGCCGGGCGGCATGGGCGGCATGGGCGGCATGGACGGCATGATGTAAATCTGCCGGCCTGCCAAACGGCAGCCTGCTGTACCCGCATCACCCGTAGTAGCAAAAACCCCCGCTGGCGCGAGCCGGCGGGGGTTTTTGTTTATGGGGCGACAGTACCGGCCGAAGGGGCGCCGTCGCGGGAAAGGCTTACAGCTCCACCGTGTAGCACCAGTCGAAGGCCGGGTTCTCCAGTTCGCCGGTCTTGCGGCGGATATAGCCGCGCGGGTTGCACACCACGCGCGCATCTTCCAGGCGGTAATCGAAGCCGGTATGCGTATGGCCGTGCACCCACAGGTCGGCCTGCGCAACCAGGTCCGGCCTGCGCGAGATAAAGCCGGCGGAGACCAGATCGTGGGAGAAGCGCGGGTCGAGGCTGCCGAGATCCGGCGCATGGTGGGTCACCACCACCGTCTTGCCGGCAAAGGGCGTGGCGAGCTGCGCCGCCAGCCAGGCGCTGGCCGCTTCGTGCCGCGCCAGCGCGTCGGCCGTGGTGAAGCGGCGCCGCTGGCCCTCGCCGTCCGCCACCTCGATCAGGCGGTGGTCGACCATTACGCCGGCGCAGGCCAGCATCGACTCCTCGCGCCGGTTGGCGCCAAACAGCGCGTAGTCGGTCCACCAGGTGGTGCCGATCACGCGCACCGGCTCGCCTGCCAGGTTGTCGAAACAAGCCACCGAGTCATTGAGCACGCGCACATGCGGCGCCGCCCCTGCGGCCTCCGCCATCGCCGCGTCCACTTGCTCGAAGGCGCTCTCATAGTACTCGTGATTGCCCGGCACATAGACCACCGGCCCCGAAAAGGTGCGCGCGGCCCAGTCGACGCCGGCACGGCCATTGGCGATATCGCCGGCCAGCACCACCAGGTCGGCGGGGCAGGGGGGTATCGCCGCCGGTATGTCGTGTTCGAGGTGCAGATCGCTAAGGATGCGGATCTTCATGGGGTCTCCATGCGAAATGCCGACGCGCCGACGGCAAGGGGCCTGCCTGTATTCTTCATGCGAGCGAAGACCTGGTCAAGCGTCATGGGCGCGTCGCGCCGTTCACCTCCCGCCGGCGGGCATACTAGCTATTAGTGCCACCAGCAAAAATGCCCGGACAAAGTCCGGGCAAGACTGGCTCCCTGGCATTGCACCGGGAGACAATCGAGGGAGCGACGTCCAGTCAGGCGAGGCTAGCTAACTTACTGGCCGGACATGGTCGGCAGCAAGACCCGATAAATCTGGATGAATGCGGGTCCAAGCAACACCAGCAGCAGTGTCGGGAAGATCATGAAGATCAAGGGGAACAGTAGTTTCAGCGCAATCTTCGCGGCCTGTTCCTCAGCACGCATGCGGCGCTTGGTTCGCAGCATGTCGGACAGCACCCGCAGCGACTCCCCCAGGCTCGTGCCGAAGCGATCGGCCTGGTTCAGCATGGATGCGAATTTGTCCACGTCATCCACACCGGTGCGCAGCGCCAGGTTGGTCAGCGCCTTGTCCTTGGCGAAGCCAGAGCGCAGTTCCAGCAGCATCAATTGCAGCTCGTCGGCCAGCACCGGGCAGCGCAGCGCAAGTTCATCCGCCACGCGCATCAGCGCCGCGTCGAGCCCGAGCCCGGCCTCCACGCAAACCGTGAGCAGATCAATCACGTCCGGAAACTCCTCGAACACCGCGCGCTTGCGGTTATCCACCTTGCGCGATAGCACGGCATTGGGCAGGTAGTAGCCAATCGCACCTAGTACTGCCAGGAGCGCTACGGTCTTGTACTGCCCCTGGAACGCCGGCATGCCGCTCACCGCTACCAACGCCAGCATGGGAAGCCCGATGGCCAGTACCGTCTTGGCGGCGAAGTAGAGATGCGGCGCAGCGCTGCTGCGCCAGCCGGCGTTCATGAAGCGCACGCGCATCTGCGAGCCTTCCCAACCCTCCTTGGGCAACGACAGGCGGGACACGGGCCTGGCCCACCGCACCAGGTTGTCGAGCCAGGCATTGTCCTGCCCCGTGCCGGCTCCCGTGGCCGTACCGACTATCTGCCCCAGTCTCTCGCGTGCCCGGCTTGGCGTGAATGTCAGCAGCAGACCGAACACCGCGCCGAACGCCGCCACGAAAATGAGAACCAGCATCAGGACCTGCTCTGTATGGACACCTTGCATGATCGCCTCCGGAATCGAGAATTCTGCCTGCTTCTGGGTCGCGTACATTCAGACCCGGATACGGATGATCCGGCGCATCCAGACGACGCCGAGCGTCATTCCTCCCAGCGCCATCCCGACCATCTTGAGGCCTATCGGGTCTTGCCATAGCACTGTCATGAAATCCGGATTCACCACGAGAATCAGTCCCGCGGTGGCGAACGGGAGCAGGCCCAGTATCCAGGCCGATAGGCGCCCCTCTGCCGAGAGCACCTTGATCTTGTCGAACAGCTTCAGGCGTTCACGCACCAGGTTGCCGATCGTGTCGAGAATTTCGGCAAGGTTGCCGCCGCTCTCGCGCTGTATCAGTACCGCGATCACGAAGTAGCGCAAGTCGTTGATCGGCACTCGCATTGCCATGTTTGTCATTGCCTCGTCGAGAGCGACTCCGTAATTGATCTCCTCAAAGGTAGTCCGGAATTCGCGGCCCATCGGGTCTTTTACCTCCTGCCCCACCATCCCCAGCGCACCCGAGAAGGAGTGCCCCGCACGTAGCGCGCGGCTGATCATGTCGACAGCATCGGGCAATTGCGTCTCCAGTTGCTTGAGGCGTTTATGCCGAAGTGCGATGACATGCCAGACAGGCAATGAGCCAACCAGTAACGCGCCCAGTACCACCAGTCCTGGTGGCACGGGCAGCAGCGGCACGAGCGCCAGCGTGCACAGCGCGACCAGCCCGCAATATCCGAGTAGCTGCGCAACCGACCACGTGCTCCCGGATTGCTCGAGCCATCGGTCGAGCCCGCCGACGCGAGGCAGCATCAGCAGCCAGCGCTGCAGCAACGGCGTGTTGCTCAGCATGCGCCCCTTCAGGATCGACAGGGTCTCCGCGCTCACCTGCCCGCCGGCCGACAGCGACCGCAGCCTGGCCTCGATCCGCTTCGCCGCCGGGCCGTGGTAATTGTTCCACCAAAGGTAGGCGCCTTCGATGCAAAGCACCACCGCAGCGAACAACAAGATGATGAAGGCATAAAATATGAAGCTCATTTTCTTCTCCCCGCATTCTCTGTGCCGCTGGCCGGTTCAGACGTCGAAGCGCTTTGCCGGGTCATAGGTTTCGTCGGGCAAGCCCACGCCGAACACGCGCAGGCGTTCGGCAAACTTCGGGTACACGCCTGTGGCGCGGAAGTGCCCGTTGACCGTGCCATCCTGGGCTACACCGGTACGGTGGAAGGTAAAGATCTCCTGCATGTTGATGATCTCGCCCTCCATGCCGGTGATCTCCTGGATGCTGACTATCTTCCTGCGCCCGTCAGTCAGCCGTGACGCCTGCACAATGACGGTGATTGCCGAGGATATCTGTTGCCGGATTGCCTTCGGTGGAAGATTGAGGCCGGCCATGCTGACCATGTTCTCCAGACGCGTAAGCGCATCGCGCGGTGTATTGGCGTGGATGGTGGTCAGCGAACCCTCATGGCCGGTATTCATTGCATTGAGCATGTCCAGCGCCTCACCACCTCGCACCTCGCCCAGGATGATGCGGTCAGGACGCATGCGCAGCGCGTTGCGTACCAGGGCGCGCTGCGTGATCTCACCCTTGCCTTCGATATTCGGTGGCCGGGTTTCCAGTCGCAGCACGTGCGGCTGGCGCAACTGGAGTTCTGCTGCATCCTCGATGGTGACGACGCGCTCGCTCTCGGGAATGAAGCCCGACAGGATGTTCAGCAGCGTGGTCTTGCCGCTGCCGGTTCCGCCTGACACCAGCACGTTCACCTTGGCGTGCGCTAGCGCTTGCAGGAGTTGCGCCATCGGCGGCGTGAGGCTCTTGAGTTCGACCAGGTTGGCTACCTGCAGGGGATTGACGGCGAACCGCCGGATCGATAGCAAGGGACCATCGATGGCAGAGGGGGGAATGATCGCATTGACGCGCGAGCCGTCCGGCAGCCGCGCGTCCACCATCGGACTGGTTTCGTCAATGCGCCTGCCGACCCGCGAAACGATCTTCTCGATGACTTTCATCAGGTGTGCATCGTCGTAGAACGTGACATCGGTGAGCTCCAGCTTGCCGCGCCGCTCCACGAAGGTCTGTTTCGCCGTGTTGACCAGGATGTCGGAAACCGTAGGGTCTTGCAGCAGTGGCTCAAGCGGCCCGAAGCCGAACATCTCGTCGTAGACCTCCGAAGTGAGCAGCCTGCGCTCGGCGTCATTGAGCAGGATCTTCTCTTCCTCGATGATGCTGCTCACCAGCATGTTGATTTCCTGCCGGACCTGCTCCTGGGGGAAGCGTGCCAGCCGTTCCAGCTCCACACGGTCCAGCACCGTCTCATGGATGGCCCGCTTGAACGAGCGGTAGTTCGCCGGAGTCGGCGGGAACTGGATTGCCCCATGGCCATTGGCGATGAAGGCAGGCTGGCTGGGGCTCGACAGTTGATCGCGGATTGACATGATGATCTCCGGTAAGGGAATCAGGAACTCGGTGGCTCAGGTTGCGCGCGTGCGCAGCATCAGCTTGCGCAACGGCGACACGCTGTCTTGTTGCGCACGGCGCTCGGCTCCGGTTGCGGCAACGAACTGCGTACCCAGTGCCAGGATCGCCTTGGCGATGGCGCTGCGTTTGTGGGATTTTGCGACCGGCTCTCCGTGGCTGATTGCCTCGTCGACAGCCGAGGAATCGTCGGGCAGCGCGTGGAAGATCTTCATGCCAAACACGTCGCCCAGGGCCGAGCGGGCCAGCGCATTGCGGCGGCCCTCGCGATTGAGCAAGATGTGGACCTTGTCGGCCGAGTAGTGCAGGGCGCGCAGGATATCAAGCAGGCGGCGTCCCGGGCGGGCAAAGGCAATGGTTGGTTCGACGACGACGCAGATGCGATCGCTGCGATCCAGCAGGCCGATGGACAGAGGGTCGAGCGCCTGTCCGATGTCCACGATCACAAAGTCGTAGACCGGCTGGACCACTGAGAGTATCCACTCGAGTTTCTCTTTCTGAATCTGGCTTGCCTTGATCGGGTCGGTGGCGCCGGCCAGGATGTCGAAATTGCTCTCGACATGCGTCAGGCAGGCATCCAGGAACGCCGCATCCATCCGCTCGATCTGACTGCAGATTTCCGGGAGGGTGGAGGGCGGTGGCTTGTCGCTGACAAGGTAGGTCAAGTCTCCGAACTGCCGGTTCAGGTCGATTACCAGGACGCGCTTTCCCAACTGGGCGCCAAGCGCATACCCGAGATTGCTGGCGAGGAAGCTGGTGCCCGCGCCGCCCTTGCATGAAATGAACGAGATCACTTGCGCCAACTCGCGATTCCTGGGCACATGGCTGGCCTCCACCCGCCGCAACGCTTCCGCCAGTTGCGTCCTGTCCAGCGGCCACGCGAGGACGTCGCGCACACCCGCGCGCAGGGCTTTGATCAGGCAGTCGGAGCTCGGGTTGGGCGTGACAAGAATGCAAGGCAGTTCGGGGTGCTGCTCGCGCAAGGCTTCGATGCTATGCATCTGCGATGCCCCGACGACGGCTTGCTCGATGATGAGGAGATCGGCCAGCTGCATCTGGCTGCCATGGAACGGAAAGCGGGCCGGTCCTTCCAGGAGCGACATGGTCTGGAAGTTCCCGATCCCTGCGCTCAGGCGGGAAATCTCGTCAAGTTTTTGGGCATCTTCCGATGCGATCAGGATCTTCAACATGGTGCGTTCTCCAATCTCGGGCAATCTAGCTGCAAACCGATCCACCGCTTGACGAGTTCATGCTCTCTCGGGACAGCGTGGATGTGAAGGGTGGCATGGTCAGCGTGATCGGAAGCAAGGGGATGAACGTGCGTACCGAGACGTTGGATATGCTGACGGTTGCGCTCTGGCAGGTGCCCCGCGCGGTGACCGCATCGGAGTCGCATCCCGTTGGCAGATAGTTGAGCTGGATGTTGGAGGCGCTGAGCAGTGGCAACAGTGAGCGCATCTTGGTCTTGATGATCGCGTCGTCGGCGTCGCAGACGATGGCCATGCGCGCGCCAAGCCGTGTGGCCTCGGCTGCGGTGTTCCAGTAGAACAGCACGCGGGAGAACTCCACGATGCCAATCAGCAGGGGGAAGAAGATGCCGGCTATCAAGGCGAACTCGACAGCAGTCGCGCCGCGCTGCCGCGTAGGCCGGAAGAGGGTTCGCGTTTTCATAGCACCTGCCTCATGACGGTAGCGATGTCGGTAAAGGTCAATCCGCTTGCATTGATGAAGGTCTGGATGGGCGAGTACGTATATCCGGTGATCTTTACCGTGACGAGGTTGATCGTGCCGGCCGGCGTGCCAGTGCCCGTACTGTTGTCGTAGGTGCTCACGTTGGCGAATGACATGCCGGGGCAGCCTGATGCGTCGACCCTATCGCAGATCACTACCATCGATGTAGTAAGGCCGGTCGCGAGCGCTGAGCCCGAGCAGCTCGTATTGCCGTAGACGGCCAGGCATTTCGCCGACCCCGTTGGATAGCTGATATCCAGCGGAGAGAACTGCGACAGGTAGCGGGCCGCGGAGCGCGTGCCTTTGGTCAGGGTGTCGAACTGGTAGATGGCGCGCCCGAATTCCGCCACGCCACAGACCATCAGCAGCATGGGGACCAGGAGAATGCCGAACTCGACGGCCGCCACGCCGCGATGGTGCGCCAGGAGCATTTTTCTTGTCTTCATGATCTCCTCCTATTGCACGAGAACCGGCACTAGCGGCCCTACGCCAGTACCTGCGCCAGGGATGCCTTGCGTCGCGCAGGGGCTGCCTGGCGCGCTTGAGTCGCCCCGGTACTCGAGCCGCACGGAATCGATGTTTCCGCCGGTTTGCATGGGCTCGATCATCAGCAGGCAGGCCCAGCTTATTACCGGTGCGCTATGGTTGCCGGGGTTGGCGAAACCGGAGCAGTCCACAATCGGTGCGAGCACGAGGCGACGATCCGCGCCGCTCTGGTACGAAGCTGCGGGGGCGGCATTGCCCTGTGTGCTCAGCCCGGTAACGGAGTCGCCCTGATAGGCACGATAGGCCTTGCGCGCGGCAAGGAAGTTCGGCTGGGTCTTGCCCGATGTATCCACGGAGCTGCCGTCGTAAGCGCTGCTCTTTGCCGTCCAGGTGGTGTCGTTGTATGTGAATCCCGTAAAGTCGGTCACGCCTAGCACTTTCGAGCCTTTGACGATGCCGAAGCGGCTGTTCCAGTCATCCGCCAGTGATGCCTTGTTGCCGGCAGATCCAATCAATGTCCCTTGGGCAGGCAGGTTGCACTGTCCCGCGCCGTCAAGTTGCTTCGCAATCTGGCTGGCACTGTTGCCTCCGCCCAGGTCCGCCCAGCCAAAGTTGCCACCTCCGTAGGTGCCCTTGTTGCTGGAGTCGAGCTTGGTCACCAGCCACTGCCCGGTGGTGTAGGGGGACTGTGGCGGGCTGATGGTGCTGGGTTTGCAGACAAAGACGGGGATGGCGCAGGTCGTCTGAGCAGAGCCGGTGGTTGCCACCGCGAACGAGGCGACGGTTGTGGGCCCGATACTCACGCCCGGCAGGAAGTTGAGCACCTGGGCGAACCAATTGGCAATGCCGGCGCGGCTGACAGAGCATTTGACGTACTTGATGCTGGCGAGCGGGTAGCTGACGCTGTTCTTGTCCAGGAAGGGGTCGGCCAATGCGTCGCTGTATGTCACGCTTTGGTTAGCGACAAGCTGTACCGACTCGCTCTGGAACAATGCCATGTTACGAAGGCCGGCGGTAATTCCCGCCGCTTCCGAGACGGTGAGCGGTGTCGCTCCCGTCAGGTCGCGCGCTGCAGCCAGCGCACAGGCATCCGCGCCGTTCTGCAGTTCGCTCTTGGCGACGTAGAGTTTGCCCAGGTCGAGCGCCAGGCCGAGGAAGCCTACCAGCATGACCAGCGCGATCGCAACGATGATCGCTACCGCCCCGCGCTGCCGGGCGCGATGGCTCGACAGCGCGGTCCTGCGAAGCGTTGATTTGGACATGATGAGTCTCCCCGAGCAAACCGATTTCAGCGCGTTCCCGCACCGCCCGCCATGCCGATGCCGCCGAAGCCCCCCGCACCGAAATCCATGCCACCTGCAGCGCCGGTGCCGGCGGGGCGCAGGCGTATCAGCGACCGCTCGTAGTTGGTCATTGCGGCCACGGCGGTCTTGCCATCGGTGCCCGTCAGCGACGGCAGTCCAGCGGGCGCGTCGGGATTGATGATCTGGGAGCGCGTCACGGTGGTAACGGCCTCGCCAAAATGCTTGTCCCAGTTTGGCGTCGAAGTCATGCAGGCGGACAGGGTCAGATTGCCAAGCACTGCCAGCGTGACGGCGGCGCGGCGCGCGTACTTCAGGTTCTCTTTCATGGTGGTTCTCCTCGTGGACGGACGCTTCGGCAGCTCAGTTGGCGCTCGGTGTTTCGGCCGGGCGGGCTCTGTCCGGCGCCAGGCCGCTGGGGCTGGCAGTGGTAGCGGCGCGCGCCTGCGCCAGCCGTGCCGCGGTGGCTTCGATGCGCGCGATGCGCGTGGCGGCAGCGTCCGCCGGCGGAACGCCCGCAGCGCTCGCCCGGGGCGCGGGCGGGGAGATGACGGGCACGTCATCCAGCGGCTTGGCTGCCGGAACCATGCTCAGCGGAGCCTTTGGTGCCTGCGGAGCGGGCGCTGCCGGGACCGCTGCCGGCGCGGGAGCTGCCGGGGCAGGCAGCGAGGGCGTCGGGCTCGGTGCATCAGTCTTCTTGCCGGAGCCTTCCATATTGCCCATCAGGTAGAGCGCGAGCGGGTTCGGTGTCGAGAAGCTGTCGGTTGGCAGCGGATAAGATGCGCTTTGCATGGGTTGGACCAGGTGCGGGGTGATGATGAACACCAGTTCGGTCAGGTCCTGCTGGAAAGACGTGCTGCGAAACAGCGTGCCCAGCACGGGAACTTCGCCGGCGCCCGGCAATGCCTTTAGCGAGCCGCGTGCGCTGTTTTGCAGCAGGCCGCCAATGGCAAAGCTCTCTCCGTCCCGCATCTGCACGGTGGTGGAAGCGCGGCGGGTGGTGATCAAAGGCAGGATGGTCTGTCCCGTCAGGCTGCTGCCGCTGACCGTGGCGCCGGTGGGCGAGAGCTCGGAGACCTCGGGCGCCACCCTGAGATTGATGTGCCCATTTGCCAGTACGGTCGGCGTGAACTTCAGGCCAACGCCAAACTCCTCCTGTTGCAGGGTGATGGTGGATGCACCACCGAGGGCATTGCTTTGCGCCACCGGGATATAGATCTTGCCGCCAGCGAGGAAGCTTGCTTCCTGGCCGCTGATGGTGACCAGGTTCGGCTCGGCCAGGATCTTCACCAGACTGTCATTCTTCTGCGCATCGACGGCCACGTTGAAGGGCCGGTTGTTCGCCTTGTTGGCGAAGATGGCCCCGGACGCGCCGCTCAGCAGCGAGGTCACCAGGCCACCGCTCCAGGAGCCGAAGCCGCCCTGGAGGTTGACCGCCGAACCGAGTTGATTCAGCAACGTCTTCGACACTTCGGCCACCTTGACCTCGAGCATGACCTGCTGTGGCGTGTCAACAGACAGCATGTTGAGGACGCCGCCTTTCTTGTTGCCTTCGCCCTGCGCCGCCGCGGCGTACGCATAGGCGATCTCCATGGCCTGTTGCGCGGCCTGCGCGTTCGAAACGCTGCCTGAGAGCACCAGGTTGTCAGCGGCTGTCAGCACGCGGATCTGCGATTCGCCGGGCATCAGTTGCGCCAGCGAGGTCTGGAGGCCGCCGGCGTCTGCATTGACCACCACGTTGATGATGCTGCAGCCGCCACTGCGTCCTTGCACGATCATGTTCGTGGTGCCGACGCTGCGGCCAAGCACGTAAAGGGTTTGCGGCGACACCATGGTGGCCTGGACTACATTGGGGTTGCCGAGCGTGCGGTTGCGTACCGGCTCTGGCAGGGGGATCAGCGATGACTTGCCGACCGGCACGATGATATTGCTCTCGTTGCGGATCGCGCCGGTGCAGTTCGGCCCACGGCTGTCCGCGGGCACGGCGGCAGCCGGCGCGGGCGCCATGCTGATGGTCATCTGCACCGGGCCGCCGGCAGGCGCGCCCATGGCCGCCTTGGCAGGCGCCGCGGTGGTAGATTTGGCGATGGCGCCGGCTTCGAGCGCCACC
Source organism: Cupriavidus sp. GW823-FHT07A04 (assembly GCF_058794615.1). NCBI lineage: Bacteria > Pseudomonadati > Pseudomonadota > Betaproteobacteria > Burkholderiales > Burkholderiaceae > Cupriavidus > Cupriavidus sp. GW823-FHT07A04. Next base: position 22,531 of record NZ_JBXAHA010000014.1, on the reverse strand, counting down.
TGGGCAGTTGCACCCAACGGTACGCACAAGATTGCACCCGCGACGCTCGCGAGCGCAATGGCTCGGGCACCACTCAGGACTTCCGTATTGACGTTGTTCATTTCGTGTCTCCCCCCGGAGAGGCTGTACATCGCGCCTAGAGTTGCCAAATAGAATCTGGCTGGGCGGCCGCCCTGGCCATCAGAAACATTCAACACTGCCCTGGATGCCGGCCAGCACACCGATGCAATGGCCTGGCCTGGCCGGTGTCGCTACGAGCGGGCGCGGTCTTGCCGGCGCGTGCGGCGCATTGACCGTGACCACCTTGACGGGCTGTTCCGTCGGCGGCGTGCCGAGCAATGTGATCTTGGTGGCGCCACCGGTGCTGACCGCGGCGACGTCGACCTGGTTGCGCAGGACGAGCGACAGGGTGCCCACACTGCGGGCGACGTCGAGCTTCTCTGCCTGCTCGGGCGTGACTTCGAGCGTGACGGCATTGACGACTTTCGGCTGGGTGTCGTCGCGGCTGACTTGCTGGGCTACCGCCAGCACCAGGATTTTTTCCAGCACGATCTTGGAGATGCTGCCATTGCCCGCGCCCTTGGCCTCGGTCTCGTTCGTGTTGACAATCACGTCGACGTGATTGCCTGGCAGGGCAAAGCCCGCCACCCCGACCACATCATTGACGCGTACGGTGATGGCGCGCCTGCCCTGGCCAATCACGGCAGAGAGTCCACCTTTGGTGCCCAGCGGAGCGAGCTTGGCGTCGAGAATCGGCTCTCCGCGTTGGACACTGGTACGAACCACGCGCCCCTCGAGGGATTTGAGGTCCTCAAACGCGCCAGGCGGCACGCTTCCAGCTGGCCAGCTCACCAGGCTAAGTTGCGCATTGGTGAGCGGTTGTCCGAGATTCAGGTCGCCGGTTGCCACTACGACCTGTTTGAGAGAGCTGGAAGATTGTTGCACCAGCCATCGCGAGGCGGAGACGACCGCCGCGACCCCCGCGACCAGGGCGATGAACAGCATCAGAATTGCTCGAGCGTTTTTCATGATGACTCCCCTTACCGTTGTTCGTTAGACAGCATGCCTGCACTCAGCTGGCGGCCTGAGGCGCGGCCTGCCATGCGATCCCCATGCCGCAGGGACGCGTGGATTCGGGTACTGCCTGCGCACCGAAATAGCACTTCCAGGCGCCGCGCAGCGCGTCCTGCGTCACCTGCGGCGGACCGCGGTGGTAGAGCACGCTGGACGCCACCAGCACAAGCAGGTCACGTGGAATGCAGGCCAGGAGCGGTGTCCTGCTGGGGAAGTGCAGTCCCTCCAACAGGAAGTCGAATGCCGCTTCGGTACTTTCCAGTCCGACGTCGCTGGTGGCGCGCAGGTACACCTCGCGGTAGTCATCGCTCGACAAGGGGCCGATGAAGAGCTTGCTGCCGAGCCGCCGCAGGAATGCCTCGTCGCCCAGCTGCTGGGGATCCAGGTTCGTCGAGAACACCGGCCACACATCGAACGGCACCGTGAATCGCACGCCGGTCTGCAGCGAGAACATGTCGACGCCGCGGTCCAGGGGCACAATCCAGCGGTTGAGCAACTCGCTCACGCCTACCAGTTGGCGCCCAAGGTCATCGACGATGTAGATGCCATTGTTGGCTTTCATATGCGGTGGCGCCTGGTAGAAGCCCGACATGGCGTCGTAGCGCAGGTCCAGCATGGACAGCGTCAACTCGCCCCCCGACAATACGGCGGGGCGGTGGCAGATGGTCCAGCGGCGATCGGTCGAGCGCTGCTGCAGCGCTGCGTCGGCGGTATCGAAAGGGACATGCACGAGCGGGTCAAAGACCTGGATGATCTCGCCGGCGACGGTAATCGCGTGCGGTACCGGCACGGCACCTGGCAGGAGCTTGCCAAGGCGCTGTGCCAGGTAAGTCTTGCCGCTGCCGGCGGGGCCATACAGCATCAGCGCCCGGCCGGTATTGACTGCCATGCCCACCTCGTCGAGCAGGTGAGAAGGGATGACCAGGTCGCCGAAGGCCGCAGTCATATCGTCCCTGGATACCGATGCCTGGCGCACGGAGTGACGCTGGACGGCAGCGAGATACGCGTCGAGGGTGACCGGCGCTGCGCCGACATAGCTGCTGCGCGCAACCAGTTCGGCGGCCCTGGCATACCCCGCATCGGTCAGGCGGAAGCGTACGTCAAGGTCGCTTGTGCCGCGGCGCGCCACCTCTAGCATGCGCTCTTGCACCGCGATGCTGGCGATCTCGTGGGTCACCATGGCGGGCAACTTGAGGGTGTCGGCCAACTGGGCGAGCATGGCGCTGCGATGCAGGTAGGCCGCCTTCATCAATAGTCCCACCAGCAGTGTGACGTCGATGCCGGTGTCGGCGACCGTCCTCGGCGCGGGATGCCACGGATGCATCTGTTCGCGCCTGGCATCGTCCGGGCTATCGGCTTCGATGCCTGGCGTGGGTGCCCGCTGCGCAGTTCCCGATGTTTTGTGTTCGATCATTGCTCCCCCCGTCTATTGGCTGGTACGGCCTTACAAGTCCAATTTCAGTTTCTTGTTCAGGTGAGTCATGGCGAATGGCTGTCGTTACACGGAGGCGAACAGCACGCTGATCGTGCCCGCGGCAATGGCCACGCCGTAGGGCAGCGACCCGACCGACCATGACGATTCGTTGCTGGCACTGCTGTCCTGGGTGAGCGCAGGCCTGATCCGACCGAACGACGTCAGCATCAAGGCAAGGTTGTGGCGCAACTGACCAAGGCTGCCACGCCACAACGTTAGTGCCAGCGCCCACACCCCACCGGCCACGAAGGTAGCCAGCGCAATCTCGAACGCCATCGGCGCGCCCAGCCAGGCACCCACCGCGGCCATCAATTTGACATCGCCGGCTGCCATGCCGCGCAGAAGGTAGAGGGGCAGGAACAGGGCGAACCCGGTGAGCCAGCCACTTGCCCAGGTCAGAGCTCCGGCGCTCCAGCCGTGCATGATGATCTGTACAGGCAGCGCGAGCAGCCACGCCCCGAAGGTCAGCCAGTTGGGAATGCGACGTTGCTGGGCATCGATGGCTGCTGCGGTCAGGACCAGCACGATCACCAATGGACCGACGCATTGCGGTAAGGCGGACTGGGCTAGCATGATGTTCCCTCTACTTTTTTTTGTTCTGTCTGTGCCGGCCCGTTATTCGGACCTGGCATTCCTGCTCAAGCGGTGACTGCGGAAGCGATCTTCTGGTAAAGGTCAAACACGCTGGTGCCAACCGACGTGACCGAGAAGAGTATGGCGACGGCGATCAGGAGACCCAGCAACGCGTACTCGATGGAAGTCACCCCGGATTGATCACGATGTAGTTCCCTGAGCATTTGTCTTAGCTTTGGCATGGTGTCCGCCGTGTCGTCGTGGATCGTTGGATTGGGCAGGATGGCTCGTGTCGTGAAGCCCCCCTTTCCACCGTGTGCCATCGTGATTCCGCCTCGGCCAAGGCGGGGTGCGGACGGGCTGAAGAGCCCGTCCGCGTCGCTTTAGCCGTTAGCCGACGTGAGCGAAGTGCCAATCTTGTTGAAGGTGGTCGCGAGCTGCGTGCCGACGATCGTGACCGCACCAATGATCACGACGGCGATCAGTGCTGCGATCAGGCCGTACTCAATGGCGGTGACGCCATCTTCATCGTTGGCGAAGCGCTTGATGTTGTTGATCAGGGTATTCATGGCAATCTCCTTCGGTGTCGGGAAAAAACTTGATGCAATGAAAATCAACTACGGGCGAGGGTTGTTCGTTGCGGAGGGCCGCAGATTGCGAAGGCGTGGAACGGCCACTTACCACCCTTGTGTTCGCGACAAAGCCGAGAGATGGCGGCGCTATGCGTGGCGGCAATCCGGATCCCGTCCAGCATGCCCTTCACCAGCGCCTGCGAGGGTGGTCCTGGCAGGCGATTCGGTGTGCCGTCCCTCCAGATAGTCCTTGCGGCTTCCGGATGGACAGCGGGCACGGCGTGTTGGCGGTCAGCAGTCATGGCGTAAGTTCATTTAGCTGATTCGTTGTCGGGCTTCGGCGCCGTTGATGCGTGCCTCCGCTTCCTCGGCATCCAGCTGGAGCTGTCCTGGGGCCGTATGCCAGACCATAGGCAAAAGCTGGGCCACCCCACCGCGATTCGTTGAATTCAAAGGGTCTCCGGGAGGGCGGGCGCGCAGAGAGCGTGCCAGCCAGGGTCTGCGTCGGCATCGTCGTTGCTGCGTGGAAACGTGCGGCGCGGCGACCGACGCGTTACAGCGGCCTATGGATGAGCCGTGACCGATCCGCCTAGTCCTAAGTCGCTAGGAAGGAAGGATGACTTTCCGCAAATGGGCATTGCAAAGGGCGTGCACAGCCTCTGCACGCGGACGCGAGGCCCGGCAGATCCGCCGAATGGTTGAGGTGACGGCGGCGAGGCTGACGCCAAGTGGCATGTTTCCGGCGAGAAACGTCAAATGGCAGCCCGTCTTACGGAGATCTGGCACGTCCTCGGCGCCAGGCCTGGCTCTGGGAGCTATTCGCTTGCGATTCAAGGCTGAAACGTTGGGCCTTTATCGCCCTGGAAAGCCGTAAAACGCGGTGTTTTCCGGCAGGGGGCGCGCTTGTTTAATCTTGGGATTCAGACAAGACTAAAACCACGGCACCCGAAGAGAAACTGAGAGTGCGTGCCAGGAAGCAGCTAAAGATGCTCGGCAAATAGTGCGTCGAAAGCCAGAGGCAAACCGGCATCGCGCAGCGCCTTTTTCAACGCACGAGAAAAGCGCCATTGCGAGGACATGAACAGGAGCGAATTGTGAGGGCCAGAACGCGCGAAGGCAAGGAATCCCCGCAGTCCGGCGCGCTCGGCCTCGACCGGGTTCGCTTCTACAGCATTGTCGTGCTGGTGTTCTTCGGTCTATTTGTCGTCGCTTGGGGATGGGCCAGCAACGGCTTCATGAGCGGCCGTGCGGCGCGTCCCGGGGTGGATTTTTCCGTATTCTGGAGCGCTTCCTATCTAGCGCTGCAAGGGGCTGCGCAGGATGCCTATGTGTTTGAGTCGCTGGCCCCGGTAATGGCGGCGTTCGGCTCGCAGGCCTCAGGCGGCGATTTCTTTATGCCCTGGCTCTATCCGCCGACATTCCTGCTGGCTGTGCTGCCATTGGCGCTGCTGCCGTTCCCGGTCAGTTATTTCCTCTTCTCAGCCGGCACGGCGTATCTCTATGTAACGTCCCTGCTAAGGTTGCTTGGTTCCGCAACGAGCTGGAGGTCTGGGAATTGGCTGCCGATCGTCGCGTTTCCTGGGGTTTTGCTGACCCTCTTGCTGGGGCAGAATTCCATGCTGACAGCCAGCTTAGCGGCACTCTCGATGTGCTGGCTGCAGCGGCGCCCGGTGCTCGCCGGCATTTGTATTGGCCTGCTCTGTATCAAGCCGCAGCTCGGCCTCTTGTTTCCCATTGCCTTGATCGCGGCACGGGCGTGGAGGGCCCTCGCCGCTGCGGCCCTGACCGCACTCGCGTTGCTTGGCGCCAGCCTGGTGGCGTTTGGCTGGGAGACCATCCCGGCCTTTCTTGGCGCTGCCGAACTGGCGCGGGTGCAGCTGATCGAGCATAGCCCGCAGGGGTGGCTCATTTCGCCAACAGCGTTTGCGGCGGTGCGCCTGTCCGGCGGCAGCATCGCCCAGGCTTATCTGGCCCAGGGCCTGGTTGCCTTGTTTTCGATCTGTGGCCTGCTCCATGTCTGGTTGCGGCAGACTCCCACAGGGCTTCGCGTCGCCATGCTCGCCACGGCCACCATGCTGACGACCCCATATCTTCATGGCTATGAGCTGACCTGGATGGGGCTTGCCATCGTCGGCATGGTGAGCGACTGCCTTAGGCGAGGATGGCTGCGCGGCGAGCAGCAATTGCTGGTAGCCGTGTGGCTCTTGCCCTTGTATGAACTTCTCAATCCCTTCATGAAGCTCCCGCAGATCGGTCCCGTGATCCTGATCCTGGTGGCCGGCGCAATCCTGCGGCGGGCGGGCATCCAGGTGGCGTGGAGCGTGACATGCGCATGATGAGAGCCGCTGCCGCTGCCGCAGTCGATGGCGACCAGGTGCCGGACGAGCACTGGCTGAACCCCGAGCGGGTGCGCCTGTACTCAGCCGTGGCGCTCGTCGCCTACGTTCTCTTCTTCTCGATCTGGATCTGGCGTGCCTGTCTGTCGAGGCAAGGTGATGCGAGCCTGTTCGGTGGCGACTTTGTCGCGTTCTGGAGCGCTGCCCAGCTTGCCCTGAACGGAAACCCGACGGGTGCCTACGATGATGCCACCTTGCGGCTGGTCGAGATCGCCGCGATGCCGGCCCTTGCCTCCGCCGGGGGCACGCTTCCGTGGCTATATCCGCCTAGCTTCCTGCTGCTGGTCTGTCCGTTGGCGCTGCTTTCATTCGGCGCAGCGTACGGGGCTTTTATCGGGACGACCGGTGCGCTCTACTTGTGGGCGGGGAGCCGCATTGCTTCCTGGCGCGGCGCATGGCTGCCAGGCATGGCCTTCCCCGGTATCGCCGTGGTGTGCGCGACGGGGCAGAATGCCCTGCTCACTGCCGGTCTGGCCGCGCTCTCGCTGACGATGGTGCGGCGTCACCCGGTTGCTGCCGGGCTGGTGATGGGAATCCTGACCATCAAGCCGCACCTGGCGTTGCTGTTCCCGCTTGCACTGGTTTGTGCCCGGGCCTGGAAGGCGCTGGCAGCCATGGTGGCTTCTTCAGCCGCGCTGCTGGCTTTGAGCGCTTCGGTGTTCGGCACGGAGACCTTTTTCTCATTCCTCGCCAATGCGGATATGGCACGCCTCGCGGTGGAGGGCGGCGAGGCAAAGCTCGTCCGGATGCCGACAGTGTTTGCCTTGATGAGATTGCTGGGCGGCAATCTCGCGCTCTCCTATGGCATCCATGCCATGGTGGCGGCCCTTGCCGCCGGCGTCGTGATCTATGCGTGGTGCAGGCCGGCCAGTTTCCCGCTGCGGGCGAGCGCTTTGATGGCGGCCACGCTGATGCTCAGTCCTTATCTCTACGACTACGACCTCGCATTTCTCGGTTTCGTGATTCTCTGGCTTACCGGTTATGCCATTGAGCGCGGATGGATGCGCTGGGAGAAGGAGTTGCTACTCGTCCTTTGGCTCACGCCACTGCTCGGGTTGCTTGTTGTCCAGGCGATCGGATTCCAGTTCATGCCGCTTGCGATCCTGGCAACGTTGTTTCATGTAGTCCGTCGAATCCGCACGGAGCGAGTTCAGAACCCGGAGCCGTGCCACAACAATGAAACGCGGGTGGGGGAGGTGGGTCATGATTGATCAATACGATAGCAAACAGATCTCTCTGGTAGTGCCATTTTTCAATGAGCGCGATGCTATTCCAGGGTTCTTCAAATCCGTTGTGCCAGTACTCGAATCGATCGAGGCGGCCACGTTCGAGATCGTCTGCGTCAATGATGGCAGCAACGACGGCACGCTGGAAAGGCTGCTTGAGATCTCGCGGCGGGACGCTCGCGTGCGGGTGATCGACCTGACGCGGAATTTTGGCAAGGAAGCCGCGCTTACCGCGGGGATCGATGAGGCGCTTGGCGATGCGGTCATCCCGATCGATGCGGACCTGCAGGATCCGCCAAGCCTGATTCCCGTCCTGGTTGCGCGCTGGCGGGAGGGGGCCGAGGTCGTCCTCGCACAACGCGCGAGCCGCTCGTGCGATTCGTTTCTCAAGCGCACGGCGGCGCTGGCCTACTACCGGGTGCATAACTATCTGTCGGAACTGAAGCTGCCGGAGAACGTCGGCGATTTCCGGCTGATGGACCGCGTGGTCGTCAATGCGCTCAAGCAGTTGCCGGAGCGCAGGAGATTCATGAAAGGCTTGTTCGCCTGGGTGGGCTATCGGACCGTGATTGTGCCCTACGAGCGTGAGGCGCGTAACGCCGGGCATTCCAAGTTTTCCGGCTGGCGTTTGTGGAATCTCGCCCTGGAGGGCATTACCAGCTTCAGCACGCTGCCGTTGCGCGTATGGACGTATCTGGGGTTCCTGATCGCCTCCATCGCTTTCTGGTACGGCATCTTTATTATTGCGCGCACGATTGTGCTTGGCGTGGAGGTGCCCGGCTATGCCTCCTTGCTTTCGGTGCTGCTGTTCTTTGGCGGAGTTCAGCTCATCGGCATCGGTGTGGTAGGGGAGTATGTCGGCCGCATCTACTACGAAGCCAAGGGGCGGCCCATCTACCTGGTGCGCCGTCGCTATCAGGAACGGCGCCAGACGGGGCAGCTTGCCGCCGGCAAGCGGGTGGTCAACCTGGCCAGCGTGCGGCGAGTATCCCAGGAGCGGTGATGCATGTTGCTGGGGGCAGCTTATCGGTAGGTCCAGATCTTATGCATCAGGAAGCTGAAGGGCGTCACCACCATGACGATCACCAGCAAACCGATCCAGTAGCTGCCCCCCGTTGCCTGGACGGCCCAGGAGATGAGCACCGTGAGGATCAGCGCGAGCGCGGATACAACAAGAAAGCGCGCGAGGTTCTTGCGGTGCAGCCGGCTCGAGAAGCTCCACAGTGTATTGAGCAGGTAGGAGCAGCCCGTTGCCATGATGAAGGCAACACCGTTGGCCAGCATGGGTGACGCCGAGCCCCAGGCGATGAGTGTCGAGGCCGTTGTCACATGCAGCAGGGTCGCTGCGACACCTGACAAGGCGAAGCGCATAAGCCGGGTTGTACCGGCGCGATCGATCCGTGCGCTCACGGCAGCCGGGCAACAGCCAGCAGGGAGATGCCGAAGGGCAGAGGTGACATCGAGAGCCAATGCCGTTCCGCGGAGAATATCCGGTGCAGCAGGGCATTGAGCGGTGCTGCGGGCACCGCGCTGCCCGTCGAGGCAAGGCTGCCGCTGAGCCGGTCCTTGAGGCGTGCGGCAATGGCAAACGGGCACAGCAGCGCGTTGAAGTGCGATATCCGCTCGAGTTCCAGGCCCGCGGCGCTGACGGTTGCGCGCAACGCCTGCCGGCTGTAACGCCGCTGGTGGTGCAGGAATTCGTCGTGCTGGCTCCAGAGCCACTGATAGGCTGGCACGGTGATCAGCACCGCGCCGCCTGGCTTCAGAATGCGTCGTGCGCTCACAAGCGAGGCCGTATCCTCGGCGATATGCTCAAGGCAGTCCAGAAAGCAGATGAGGTCGAAGCCCGGCGCGGAAAATGGGATATCGTCGGGCCACCTGCCGCCGCGGATATCGAATTGGCCCGCCGTCTTCTGTTCGGCGATTTGCCGCGCGGTGGCATCCATTTCGACGGCGCTCACGTTGCCAAAGCGGGAAAGCATGGCGAGATTGCCGCCCGTGCCGGCCCCCACTTCGAGGATGGACGCGTCGGCCGGCAAGCGCAGGCGCTTGATCATGGCTGCGACGATATCCCGGCGGCCGCGGAACCACCAGTGAGCGGCTTCGGTTTGCGCCATTTCAAGATAGGCATTGGGCGACATGGCTTTGCTCCTGTACTAACGCGCTTTCTGGCATTGGACTAGCCTTGCAGGCAAACCATGCCCAACCCGCCCTTTCTCACCTGAAGCCTGTGCTCGCGCATCATCCGGAACAGTGTGACTCGCGAGATCCCTAGTTCGGCGGCCACGTCGATAAGCCGCTCGTGGTGCCGCTGCAAGGCCTCCTTGACGGCATTCAGCTCCGCCGCCTCGCGCACTTCCGCCAGTGTCTGGGGGCGGGTCTCGGGAGGTGGTTGCAGGTCCAGGTCGCACGGTGTGATGACGCCGTTCTCGCACATGGCTGCCGCATGCCGGATACGGTTGATCAGCTCGCGGACGTTTCCGGGCCAGTCATGCGCACTGAGGGCGCGCAGCGCCGCTGGCGAGAAGCCCTTGATATGATCCGGGGAATGCGAGCGGATATTGTTCAGGATATGCTCGGCCAGCAGCGTGATATCGCCTTCCCGTTCGCGCAACGGCGGCTGCTTCACGCGCAGCACGCACAGGCGGTGATAGAGGTCGCCGCGGAAGCGTTCTGCCGCAACTGCCGCGTCGAGATCGACGTGCGTAGCAGACACAATGCGCGCATCGACCGTGATCGACTCGGTGCTGCCCAGCCTTTCTATGCGGCCGGTTTCCAGAAAGCGCAGCAGGCTGGCCTGGCTTTCGAGCGGCATATCCCCGATCTCGTCGAGGAAGAGGGTGCCTCCGTGTGCCATCTCGATGCGCCCGGGCTTGCGCTTGAGGGCTCCGGTGAAGGCGCCGCGCTCGTAGCCGAACAGTTCCGACATGAGCAGGGTGGGGGGGATTGCCGCGCAGTTGACTGCCACGAAAGGCTGCCCGGCGCGCCGGGAGGCGCGGTGGATCGCCTGGGCGGCTAGCTCCTTGCCCGTGCCCGATTCGCCGGCGATGAGTACCGGCGTATCCCATCTGGAGACTTTCTCTACGCCGCGAAACAGGCTTTGCATGGCAGCGCAATTGCCGATCATGCCGTCGAGGCCGCTCGCCGGGATCGGTGGATGCGAGGCCTCCAGGCGCAGCTGCACCATGCCGACCGCGTGGCCCAGGGAATGGGCCAGCGCCGACATATCGCAAGGATCTCTGTAGTAGTCGACGAAGTGCAGCCCGAGCAAACGGCGCGCTGAATCCGAGAGCGCTTCCTTGCTCGTGACAGTGGCGACCCAACTCATGTTCGGCTGAGCGAGCCAAGGCTCGAACGACTCGAGTTCGGCGTCACTGAATCCACTGTGTATATCGAGGAGCCCGCTGATGGGCTGCGTGTCCTGGGCGAGTGCGTCGAGCTCTCGCTGGTTTGACGCGAAGATCAGCTTCCAGCCTTGTTGCGCCAGGAACCTGCAACGCATGGCGTCGTGATGCTGCGACAGATACAGCAGCGGACGATTGACGTACGCGGTCATATAACCCTCCCCCGATCTCTTCTTCTTGTTGCGAGCTAGTGTCCGTTCCGGACTTGTTCTAGTTCGCGGTCTTCTTGAAGGGCGATGCCTGATCCAGCGCATCGCGGCTTCGGGAATGGAGGGTCTTCAGTTTGCCAGCTGCGTGGCGCTCGGGGGCCGGGCCACATCGGGCCCGGCTCGATCACCGCACCTGGCTAAGCACGAATGCCAGCTTGTCACGAACGAGGGTGAAAATTGAACGTCGGCATAATGCCGACAAGCTCCCCGGACCCGACTCGCATGGTGGACCTCCCGTCCCCACCTGACTTCAGGAACCCTGCCAACGGGCAAAGCCCGCCGGAGCACCCGCACCCGGCGCGTCACGGACTGTGCATCGCGCCTTGCGCAGGTGCCGCGGGTCGATCCTGACCATTGACGGATCGACCCGCGCCTGAAATGACTGCAACTGCCTATCATCGGGCAGGCACGTTTGCGCATGCCTGTCCTGCCTGGGCCGTGTAGTTATCTGGCGCGGCCCTGCGCCTGAGCCCCTCCCCTGATCCCGCCTGGGCTTGCGGGTTTTTTATAACCTTGTTGTCGGACTTGGTGGTTGCAAGGCGGTGCCGGTTGTTGTGGTCTGGCTTGCGGCTTTAGTCCGATCAGATGTTCTGCGAAGCATAAATGCGACGAACGTGCCAACGCTGCTAAGTCATTGATTTCACTAACAGGGCCGGTAATGAGCGCGTTGCTTGCCAACGCAAGTGTGTAACAGAATGTTTCTCCCGTGTTACTGCGCATCGGCCTGCGAATCTTGTGTTTCAGTATGCGCCCGACCGTGAAATGCGAAGTTCTAGCACCTTGAGCTTGTTGGATGGAACGGCTGCTTCGCATTTCCAAGCTCGTGCTTCCGTCCCGGATGCGTGCTCTCCCATTGCCGGCACGTGGCCTGCGGTAGCGCTATCCCGGCATCAGCGGGTCAAATGGTTGCATTTCTGAAAATGCGTATCTCCGGCGGTACTCGGTGCGAGGGCTGGAAAGAACTAGCAGTGGCACGTACCGATGAGAACGGAAGTACGAGAGATTCTTACTAACGACAAAGATCGTAGTCCGAAGGGTGGACGATATAGCGCGCGACGTACTTTTCACAAGCCAGAACGCGGGCCGGACTCATCTGTATGGATGAGTTGCGCATGCCTTACATAAATCGCCGGTATCACGCGGATCGGTTGCATTTGTGAAAACGGGCCCGGATCTGCAAAGGCACGGTGCCTCGGCGGAATTGCCCCAGGCAACCGGCGGTCAGGGAGCGATACTTGGGCGCCTAGTACTTTGGTAGTCCCACGTAGAGTCGATGCCGGACGCAGCCCGACTAAGCTATCTTGCATCCAGTACCTCGCCTGAGACGAGCGAGCGGGGCGCGCAGCTGGATGAGTCCGGGGAGGGGCTGCAAAATGAAAATTGGCGACAGGGTCTTCACGCGCGGTGACGCGATCAGATGGATGATCGTGCTCGGGTTTCTGGTTCTGGATTCGATCTGGCTCGCGGTAAGCGGGCGTTCCGTGGCCCATGCCAGCTTCGTTGCCATCTGCAGGGCCGTGGCGATGCTTGCCGCCATTGCGCTGATTCTCAGCTTGATCGCGGGCATGCCGCGCGTGACAGCAACATCGCGCGGGCTGCACTATCGGCGGCTGGCGTTAGTGGCGCAATGTGGCGCTCTGCTGGTGGCCTTCACCAATATCATGAGCGTGATGTCTTATTTGATGATCACGCTGGCCCCGCCTCTGGTGGATGCCAGGCTGGCCGAGTTGGATAAGCTGTTGGGTTTTGACTGGCCGCAGGTCTACAAATGGGTCAGGGCGCGGCCCGCAGTGACTCTCTTTCTGCAGTTGGCTTACGCCAGCGGCCTGGCTCAGCTGCTCGTGGTTCCCATGCTGACCGGTCTGGCGGGGCGGGCCGAACATTTGCGTGAGTTCATGTCAAACATGATTCTCTCGTGCACGCTGCTGTTGCTGATTGCCGCCCCTTGGCCAGCCGCCGGGGCTTACGTCTCGTTCGGCGTAGCAAGCGCCGCCGAGATGGCCAGCGTTTCACACTTCAACGTATTACGTGCCGGAGCGATGCAGGTATTCGATCTCGCGCACGTACAGGGGCTGGTGTCCATTCCGTCCTATCACACCGCCATGGCGCTGATCTTTGTGCAAACGATGCGCTGGACCCGCACCGGGTTCGTGGTCGCATGCCTGTTGAACCTGGCGATGATCCTGTCGACGCCGACGGAGGGGGGGCATTACCTCGTGGACGTCGTGGCTGGCGTGGGATTGTGGGCCCTTACGGCAGGCTTGCTGCGCGTATGCAGAGCGGCCAAACCACAAGTGCTCGACCAACACGTCGCCCAGCCGCAGCCTCTCTGACCTTCCGGAGCCGCGAGATAGTGCGGCGGGCCGGTTCCGCCGTCCCGCTGGAACCGAGCCCGCGCCTGAAAGAACTGCAAAGCAGATAGAAATCGCCGCACCGGCAGCGTTTCTGCTGCCGTGTGCGGCGTGGGCCATGGATTCTGAAAACTGCGCTGGCCCGGCGCTCAACCTCCCCGCGAAGCAAGCCCTGTCACGGCCACTGCTCCACTCCCCGTTCAAGTTTGATTATCGTGATGCCGCGGCTGGTGGTTTTGCACCGCCTTGTCGCTGGCATCCCTGGCGTACCGTATTTGCTGACATCGACTATCTTTTCGGTCGCTCTGCTCTTTGTAACGAAGACAAGAGCGACGAACGTGCCATGGTTTGTAAGTTACTGATTTTTTTAAGAATGCAATTTACGAGCTTGTTACATTTTGCGTTTCTTGTAACAAAGTGTTTCCATGTCGTTACTGCTTTCGGGGCCGTTGTGTGCGCCGCAGCACGGCAGGCATGGCAAAAAGCGACGCTCTGTCTTCTCTCAGATCACCATAAGTGGCGAAAGGGAGGGGCGAGGTGTACTTTGCTGCGTCGCCCGGGAACAATCCAAAGGGTATTCGTGAGAACGTATTCGGGTGGTGGAGCAGTCGTCGCACGAACGTGCGAATCGTTGCAGTGGTGATACAACCCCGCGCAAATAGGCTGTGCACAATGGTGCCCACCGACTGCCGGGGGGAGGGCTAGCGGCGTACCGCACGCGCCAAAAGCATGCGCCGGCGACAAAAGATGTAGCCGGATCGGTGGGTGAATGTGGGCTAACTCACATTGGCCAAGGCTTTTCCTCGCCCTGTTGGATGAGTAGGGAACTTCCTGCCATGCCGGGCGAATACGATCGATTTGGTTGCATTCCTGATACATTGCTGGCCGCTATGCCGGGATAAGAGATATCGTCGCGCGGCGTGCGGGCACCGCGGTTAGCCGGCGCATCGCCAATTTGCACAATTCACGGGAGAAAGCAGGATGCAGCTAGACAACAACGCGTTCCACGCGCCGGCATATGAGCAGCCGGCCGCCACGGTGCGTCCTCTGCGGTTCGAGTTCATCGGCTCGGGCTCCGAGTTTTTCCGCATCTGGATCGTCAATACCTTGCTGACCATTGTCACGCTGGGCATTTATTCGGCCTGGGCCAAGGTTCGCACGATGCAGTACTTCTACCGCAACACGCGGCTGGACGGCGCGAGCTTCGACTACCACGGCCGTGCCTCGGCCATCCTCAAGGGCCGAGCCATTGTGTTTGGCCTGGCGATGGTGTTCCAGCTTGCCAGCCACATTTCCCCGTTCCTGGCATTGGCGCTGGGCCTGGCTGTGGCGGTGGTGTTTCCGCTGCTGCTGGTACGGTCCCTGCGTTTTCGCATGGCGAACTCCAGCTACCGCGGCCTGCGCTTCGCCTTCACCGGGAGCGATGCCCAGGCCTACAAGGTGTTCCTGCTCTGGCCCGTGCTCACGGTGCTCAGCCTCTATGCGCTGGCGCCGCTGGCGCACCAGCGCTTCAAGCAATACCAGCATGACAACACCCGCTTCGGCACCGCGCCCTTCGGCATCAGCGCGAGCGCGGGCGGCTTCTATGGCGTCTACCTGCGCGCATTCGGCATGATGGTGGCGGTCGTGGTGGGGATGAGCGTGGTCGGCGGCATGCTGGGCAGGGGCATCGGCGCCGGGATTGGCGCTGGCATGGGGGCGGGCATGGGCGCGCCGGTGGTGGCGGCGATCATGGCTGTCATTGGCTTTTTCGTGGCGATGATGGCGATCGGCCCCTTCTTCATGGCGCGGTTGCAGAACCTGGTATGGAATCACACCACGCTGGCGCCGCACGCGTTTCGCAGCGAGGTCAAGGCGGGCCGCCTGTTGTTTATCTTCGCCACCAACATGATCGCCAATGCACTGACGCTGGGCCTGTTCCTGCCGTTCGCGCGCGTGCGTTCGATGCGCTACCGTATCGAGAGCATGACCATGCTCGCGGCGGGACCGCTGGACGCCTTCGTGGCCGGCGAGACGCAGCAGGTTGGCGCGCTGGGCGACGCCGCGGTGGACTGGTACGACATCGACATCGCACTGTGACCGCGCTGTGACCACAGTCATCGTAGTCATCGCCGTGCCAGCTTCGTTTACTTCGATACCAAGGCCTTGATGCAGGATATCCCCGACGCCACGGCCACCGCCCCGGTAGCCGCCACTTACTTCGACGGCCGCTCGTCGCGTGCCCATCGGGTGATGCTGTCCATCGAAGGGCGCGATGCGGTGCTGCGCGAAGCCGATGGCACGGTGCTGCGCCGCGCGCCGCTAGCCGCGCTGCGCGTCTCCGAACGGGTCAAGCGCGCGCCGCGCCTGGTCACGTTTGCCGACGGCGCCTTCTGCGAGGTCACCGACCACGCCGGCTTTGCCGCATTGCTGGGCGCCAGCGGCCACCGCGAGGGCTGGGTGGTGCGTGCGCAGAACAGCTGGCGGCTGGCGCTGCTGTCGGTGCTGGGTCTGGCCGCGGCGCTGCTGCTGGGATATTTCTACGTATTGCCCTGGGGCGCCGGCATGGTGGCGCGCAGCGTGCCGCCGGCGCTGGAAGCCCGCCTCGGCGAGGCCACGCTCGCCAGCATCGATCAGGGCCTGCTCATGCCCTCGGCCCTGCCGCAGGCGCAGCAGCAGCGGATTCGCGCCGACTTCGCTGCGCTGGTGCGCCCGGCCGATCCGGGCCACGAGTACAAGATCCTGTTCCGCCACGGCGGCAAGCTCGGGCCCAACGCGCTGGCCCTGCCGGGCGGCACCATCGTGGTGACGGATGAACTCGTCAAGCTGACCGGTGTGGGCCCGGGCCTCATGGGCGTGCTCGCCCACGAGGCCGGGCACGTGGCCGAGCGCCATGGCCTGCAGCAGATCCTCCAGGCCTCGGCGGTGGGCGCGCTGGCGGCCTATTTCTTTGGTGACTATTCCACCGTGCTGGCAGGCGTGCCCGCCGCGATCCTGACCCTGCGCTACTCGCGCGACCATGAGCGCGCGGCGGATGCGTATGCGGTGCAGGTCATGCAGCGCAACCACTTGCCGGTGTCGGCGTTTGCCGACGTCTTGCAGGCGCTGGAGGACGCCCACGCCCGGCAAGCGCAAGTCCAGGCGGCCAAGGCCGACGGCGGGGGTGACGCCAGCGCGCCAGCCGCCTCCGGCGAGCGCGAAACCAAGCGGGAGCGCCGCAGCCGGCGTGCCGCGGAGGATGGCGGCAACAACGGGGATGGCGACGATGGCGACAGTTTCTTCTCCACCCATCCGCTCACGCGAGAGCGCATCGAGGCGCTGCGGGCGGCCGGACGCTAAGTCTCAGGCGCCCGGCTGCGGTGCATTGGGCTGAGGTGCAGCAAGCGGCGCGCGCAGGGCGACGGCCGCCACCTGGCTTTGCAGCCAGCTATGGAACCGCAGGATGGCCTTCTCGCGCGGGTTGCCTTCGCGCCAGGTCACCCAGTAATGCAGGCTGGACGGGATGCGGGTGGTGCCGATCTGCACCAGTTCGCCGCTGGCAAGGTAGTCGCTGGCGAGTTGCAGGCGCGCGGTGGCCACGCCAAGTCCTGCCACTGCCGATTGCAGCATCATGCCGGCGTCCTGGAAGATCGGTCCGCGCTCGGGTTCCGTGCCAGGCAGGCCGGCGCTTTCCAGCCAGTCGCGCCACGGTCGCAGCGCGAAGCGCAGCATTGGCAGGCGCGGCAGGTCGGCCAGCGTGAAGCCGGGGTAACGCGCGAGCAGTGCCGGGCTGGCTACCGCGATGACATGGTCTTCGATCAGGTTGTGGCAGGCAAAGCCGGGCAGGTCCACGCGCTGGTGCCAGATCCCCACGTCCACCGAGTACGGATCGGGCGGCGTGATCTCGGCGTGCAGCCGCAGGTGCAAGTCAAGCCCTGGCAGGGCCGCGTGCAGGCTCGGCAGGCGGCGGATCAGCCACGCGTTGGCCAGGTCGGCCATGACGCTGACTTCCAGCCGCACCACCTGCGGGGCGCCACCATTGCTGGCCTCGCGCAGGCCGTCTTCCAGTTCCGCCAGCCCGTCGCGAATCCGCTCGGCCAGCCGCGCACCCACATTGGTGGGCATCATCAGGTGGCCGGTGCGCTGGAATAGCTTGGTGCCCAGCTTGTCCTCCAGCGCGCGCAGATGGTGGCTGATGGCGCTGTGGGTCAGCGCCAGTTCCTCCGCAGCGCGCGAGAAGCTGCGATGGCGGGCCGCGGCCTCGAGCGCCCGCAGTGCCTGCAGCGCGGGCAGGTGGGGCGCGCGCTGCGAGCGCAGCGGCTCGGGCGGCGGGGCGGGTTCAGCCGGGCGGGTGGGCAAGCTGGGCTGGCCGGACAGGCCAGGCTTGATGGGTTTCGGGGGTCGGGAGCTCATTGCCGTCAAATTCTACTCACAATTGCGGCGGGTATCTTTCGTTGGTGTTGCACGCGGCGACTGACGACAATGCAGGCATGAATTCTGCCAATGTATCCACCCCTGCCGCTGCGGCGCCGTCTCCTGCTTCCCAGGCTGGCGATCCTGCGCTGGCCGCTGCCCGCTGGCGCGTGCTTTGCATCTTTTCGCTGGGTTTCCTGGTTTCCTATATCTTCCGGGGCGTCAACCTGGGCTTCGCGCCGCATTTGATCCGCGAGATGGGGCTGGGTGCCGCCGACCTGGGGCTGCTGACCAGCTTTTACTTCCTGGGGTTTGCCTGCGCCCAGTTACCGGCTGGGCTGATGCTCGACCGCTTTGGCCCGCGTCGCACCGAGGCGGCATTGCTGCTGGTGGCGGTGGCTGGCGCGCTGGTATTCGCCTCGGCGACCAGCATGGCCGCGCTGGCGGCAGGGCGCTTGATGATCGGCGTGGGCGTGTCGGTTTGCCTGGGGGCTGCCATCCAGGCCCTGTCGATCTGGTTCCCCCTGTCGCGCATGCCCTTGCTCAATGGGGTGGTGATGGCGATCGGTGGGCTGGGCGCCGTCGTGGTGGGCGCGCCGCTGGGCTGGCTGCTGTCGTGGACCGACTGGCGCACCGTCAGCTATGGGCTGGCCGGGTTGACGCTGGCCATGGCGGCGCTGCTGTGGCTCGGCGCCCCCGAGACCAGCCGCGCTGGCAAGCAGCGCCTTGCCGAACAGCTGCGCGGCACCTGGCAAGTCTTTCGCAATGCGCGCTTTTTGCGCGTGGTGCCGCTGGCCCTGCTCAATCAAGGTGTGTTCCTGGCGGTGCAGACGCTGTGGGTCGGTGCCTTCCTGCGGGACGTGGCCGGCTATTCGCCGGAGCAGGGCGCTCGCCTGGTGTCGGTGATCGGCTTTGCCATGATGGGCGGCTGCGTGTGCGCCGGCTGGGCCGCGCGCCATCTTGAGCGTGCCGGCGTGAGCCTTTACACCTTCGCCGGCGTCGGCATGAGCGGGTTCATCGTGATCCAGTGCCTGATCATGGCGGGTGTGCCGCTGCCGCCGGCGTTGCTGTGGGCGGCCTATGGCGTGTTCGGCTCCAGCGGCATCCTGGCCTATGCCGTGCTGGCGCGCAGCTTCCCCGATGCGCTGATCGGGCGCGCCACCACGGCGCTGACCTTGACGGTGTTCCTGTCCACCTTTGCCTGCCAGGTTGGCATCGGGCTGGTGCTGGACCTCTGGCCCGCCGATGCGGGCCGCTACCCGAAGGCGGCGCACCTGAGCGTGTGGGGCGGGCTGGTGGCGCTGCAGGTACTGGCCGCGCTGTGGTACATGCTGGGGGCGCGTCGCGCAAGCAGCGCTACAGCATGACCGGGCGGTCGTCGAGCTCGTTCGGATTGGGCCGGTCGCCCGAGGGGAAATGCTGCGCCAGCTGATGGTGGATCTTTTCCACCGCCGCCAGCACGGGTTTGACCGATAGCTCCCGGGCCAGCCCGCTCGCGAGTTCGCCGCAGATGGCGCGCCAGGTTTCCGGGGCCACGCGGGCATCGATGCCACGGTCGGCCAGCAGCTCTACCGCGTGATCCGCCAGGTTGATATAAAGCAGCACCCCGGTGTGGCCTTCGGTGTTCCACACCTCCAGCGCGCCGAACAGGGCGCGGGCACGGGCGCGCGGGCTGGTGCCGGAGAAGGCCAGCGCCAAGGGCAGGCTGGATTCGATCACGACACGGACTTCGCCGTGATGCCGCTGCTCGCCGGCGCGCACCGCCTGCTGCAGTTGCTGCTGGGCGTCGGCGGGGAAGAGTTTGCTGGCGGCGCCGGGGCGCGTGCCGAGATGGCGCAGGGCGCGTTTGAAGTGTGGCATGTGTCGTTACCAGTTGCCGGAGGCGCCGCCTCCGTCGAAGCCACCGCCGCCGCCGCCACCGAAGCCACCGCCACCACCTCCTCCGAAGCCACCGCCGCCACGTCCCCAGCCGCCACCCCCGAGACCGCCAAGGGTGCCGCCCAGTCCGCCGGCAGCCGCGTCCCAGCCGCGCCCGCGCGTCACGATCCGCGAGCCGCCCGAGCGGCGGGCCGCGGAGATGAAGAAGAACAGGATGATGGCGAGCGGGAACAGCACCGGCAGCCAGTCGGTCCACGAGCCGCTCTGGGCGGCCTTGGCGCCGGCCTGCGGGCCGGGCAGGGCTTCCTTGTCGATGGTGGCCTGGATCGCCGAGACGCCGGCCGCGATGCCGCCATAGAAATCATTCTGGCGGAAGTGCGGCGCCATCACGTCCTGCAGGATGCGCTTGGACATGGCGTCGGTCAGCGAGCCTTGCACGCCGCGCCCCACTTCCAGGCGCATCTTGCGCAGGCCGGGCGGGTTGTCCTTGGCGATCAGCAGGATCACGCCGTCGTCGATGCCCTTGCGCCCGGCGCGCCAGGCGTCGGCCACGCGGATGCTGTAGGCATCGATGGGCTCGGGATCCGTGGTGGGCACCATCAGCACGAAGATCTGGCTGCCGCGCTGCTGCTCGTACTCTGCCAGCACGTTTTCCAGCGCGCTGCGCTGGCTGGCGCTGAGCGTGCCGGTGAGGTCGGTGACCCGCTGCGTGAGCGGCGGCACCGCGACAAAGCCGTCGCCGGCGGCCATGGCCGGGAACGCCAGCAGCGCGCCCAGCCACAGCAGCAGCGCCAGCATGGCGGCTGTCCAGCCACTGCGCTCAGAGGGATTGCGCATAGGTATGTCCGGGGTCAGAACTTCACCGTGGGCGGTGCCGAGATGGCCTTCTCGTTCTCCACCGTGAACGACGGCTTGACCGGGTACTTGAAGATCATGGCGGTCAAGTTGGTGGGGAAGCTGCGCGCCAGGATGTTGTAGTCGCGCACCGCGGTGATATAGCGCTGGCGTGCCACCGTGATGCGGTTCTCGGTGCCCTCGAGTTGCGATTGCAGGTCGCGGAACGACGCATCGGCCTTGAGTTGCGGATAGTTCTCCGACACCGCCAGCAGGCGCGACAGCGCGCCGCTCAGCTCGCCCTGGGCTTGCTGGAAGCGCTTGAAGGCTTCGGGGTCGTTGAGGGTCTCGGGCGAGACCTGGATGCTGGTGGCCGCGGCGCGGGCCTTGGTCACGGCTTCCAGCGTCTCGCGCTCATGCGTGGCATAGCCCTTGACGGTATTGACCAGGTTGGGGATCAGGTCGGCGCGGCGCTGGTACTGGTTGATCACCTCGCCCCAGGCCGCCTTGACGGCCTCGTCCTTGGACTGGAAGTCGTTGTACCCGCAGGCGGACAGCAGGCTTGCGCACAGGGCCAGCATGAGCCAGCGCAGCACAGAGCGCCCGCAGGACAGTGACAGGGAAGGGGATGCGCGCATCGAAGACTCCGGAATTCGTGGAGTCCCCAGTGTAGCGCAGGGGCCGGCCGGCGCAAGCGAATCGGCCCGGGTGCGGTTGACGGCAGGCCGGCCGTCCCGGTAGATTGTCGTTTCTGCCGTGGTTGCCACGGTGTGCTCCCATTCAGCCCCAACCTGCCATGCGCGCTGTTTCGTCGATTTCCGCACTTGTTTGCCCTGCCTCGCAGCGGCAGGTGCCGGCGCGCGCCAAAGCCAAAAAACAGCCGCTCGTCTGACCGGGGCGCTGCTTCCGTCAGATGAGCGACGGAGCGGCACCTGCGTACCAGCGTACAGGGGCGAGGCCAGGTTTGAAGGTTCAGGCTTTCCCACTGCCCCACGCGGGCTCATCTGCCACCCGGCGCGCTTCTGCACGGTTTTTATTGACCGGTCGTACAGGAGTGATTCGATGCAAACAGTAGATCAAGCCCAAGCCCAACAAGTCCAACAGGATTCGCAGGCACAACACGTCTTTTCAGGAATCTGGCTGCCATTGGTGACGCCATTTGCCGACGGTTCGGTCGATTTTCCCGAGCTGGCCCGCCTGGTGGTGCACTACGCCGGCAGCGGCATCGCGGGGATCGTGGTGTGCGGCAGCACCGGTGAGGCGGCCGCGCTCGATGAGGCCGAGCAACTGGCCGTTCTGGATACGGTGCTGGCCAGCGCCGGCAGCTTGCCGGTGATGATGGGCGTGGCGGGCAGCCAGCTGAAGCAGGTGCAGGCGTGCGTGCGCCGGCTGGCTGGGAGGCCGCTGGCCGGGCTGCTGGCGCCCGCGCCTTATTACGTCCGTGCGTCGCAGGCCGGCCTGCTGGATTATTTCCGCATGCTGGCCGACAGCGCCCCCGCGCCGCTGGTGCTGTACGACATTCCCTACCGGACCGGCGTGAAGCTGGAGACGGAAACCATCCTGGCGCTGGCCGCGCATCCGAATATCCGCGCCATCAAGGATTGCGGCGGCGATTACCAGGGCACGCAGGCCGTCATTGCCGACGCTCGCTTGAGCGTGCTGGCGGGGGAGGATCACCAGTTACTGGGCACGCTGTGCCTGGGTGGCACGGGCGCGATCATCGCTTCTGCGCATCTGTATCCGGCGCTGTTCGTGGCACTCGCGCAGGCGGTGGCGGGGCAGCGGCTCGAGCATGCGCGCCGGCTTTTCCATGCCGTGATGCCGATGATCAAGCTGCTGTTCGCCGAGCCCAATCCGGGCCCGCTCAAGGCCATGCTGGCGCGCGAGGGATGGTTGCGCAATGAGCTGCGCGCGCCGATGACGCCCGCCAGCGCCGCCCTGGAGGTGGCGCTGGCGCGGGCCTGCGAGCGGCTTGGGGCGGCTGTTCCCGAGTTGCTTGGCTGACTTGGTGGGCGTTTGAGTTATCGAGTTTTCGGGCGGGCGACTGCTTAACTTCAACTGCAGCTTCAACGGCTTAAGGGCAAGGGCAACTGCAGTTTCACCTCCCCTGCGGGGAGGCGACCTACTTTCTTGTCTCGCCAAGAAAGTAGGCAAAGAAGCGACCCGGAT